>ONSQ01000077.1 GCA_900320465.1 uncultured Eubacteriales bacterium | reverse complement strand
ACTCCTGTACTTGTACTTCAGCTCGCCGAATTGCTCATACAGCATCGTGCTGCTTTTCCCTTTCAGGTATCCCATGAAGCTTGACACCGACATCTTTGGAGGAATCTCCACCAGCATATGCACATGGTCGGGGCATACTTCCGCTTCGATTATCTTTACTCCCTTCCATTCGCACAGCTGACGCAAGAGCTTTCCTACTGCCAGTCTCTTTTCTTCATAAAATACTTTTCGCCTGTACTTTGGCGCAAACACAATATGGTATTTACAATTCCACTTCGTATGCGATAAACTATTTATGTCATTCAGACTCACTTGAATGTCCTCCTTTTGCTATTCCTCGTGCAGTTGGCCGACCGCACATTCAGTATAGCAAAAGGAGTTTTTATGTCTTCCTTATTGCTTAAGCTCTTTTGAACCACAGGCCTAGCCTGTGGTTTTCGGCTTACAAAAACACGCTCCCCAAACGGGGAGCGTGTCGTGTGATCGATAGGCGGTGAGAGAAGTCGGCTTACTGGTGCAGGCCGGCGTTCTTCGCATTCCACAGCTTGTCATAGGCAAAGCCGGTGACCTTCTGCAGCGCGGCCTTTTCCTCCGCGGTGGGCAGGGAATCGTCCTCGCCCTTGCGTCTGGCGATGTCCTTCTGGACCAGCTTGAACTCCTTGTCGGTGACAGGGAAGAGCCAGGCACAGATGAGCAGCAGCGCCGACATGATGGCGGGAGCCAGCACATAGCAGATGCCGATGCCGTGCTGGGTAGCGGCGGCCTGCTCGAGACCCGCGTTGGCGAGCGCCTCGTCATAGTGCACAGCCGTAAGCATGAAGCCGATGATCGCGACCGAAAGGCCGGAGGCGATCTTCCGGATGAAGGTGGCCATGCTGGAGACGATGCCGGGTCTGCGGACGGAGGTGATCAGCTCGTCGATGTCGGTCATATCGGCCATGATGGCGAAGATACCGGTCAGAGAGCCGGCGTTGCCCAGACCGATCAGCGCGGCGAGGGCCAGGATCGGGACCAGGGGCGCGCCGTGATGCGAGAAGGCCAGAAGCCCCAGAACGCCGACAAGGCGCAGCGGCGCGGCGATGACGATGGCCAGCTTCTTGGAGGTCTTGCTCATGACCGGTCCGAAGATCAGCATGCCGACGAGCTGGGCGATCATGAGAACCGCCAGGATGGGAATGTAATAGCTGGGATAAGCGCCCAGCGTATGCTGGACATAGTAAACGGCCATGCCGGAAATGAAGTCCATGCCGCCCTGACCGAAGAGATACAGACCGAGGAAGATCAGGAAGGAGCGGCTGCGGAACACGCTGGCGGCCTGGGTGAAGCTCTCGCCGAGAGTGGTCTTGACGGGCTCCTTCTGCTTTTCCCAGGTGCCGAAGAACACGGTGATGGAGCACACGAAGAACAGCACGCCGAAGAGGAGCATGCACTTCATGTACTGGGACGGATCGTAGGTCTGCTTGATCATCATGCCCGGGACAAGGCCGCAGACGGCGGCGCCGATGGTCGAGAAGATCATGCGCATGTTGGAGAACTTGGCGCGCACGGCGTAGTCGTCCATCATGTCCGGAAGCAGGCCGTTATACGGTACGCTCAGCACCGTGAAGCCCGTGTTGAACAGGCAGTACATCACCAGGTAGAAGATGTAGTTCGCGGTCGTGGACGAGGAGTGGATGTTGATCCACATGGCCACAAAGGTGATGGCGGAGGCGATGCTGCCTACCAGGATGTAGAACCGCTTCGCGCCGAATTTAGAGCGGGTCCGCTCGCAGATGTTGCCCATGATGGGGTCGGTGATGGCGTCCCAGATCTTGCCGATCATGGGGATCGTACCGGCAAGAGCAGCGTTCAGACCAAGCGCGTCGGTCAGAAAGACGATGAAGAAGGAGTTGATGATGACGAAGCATCCGCCTCCGAAAATCTCGCCGACGCCGTACATGAATCTGCTGAGAAAGCCGTAGTTTGGGTTTCTGCCGCTATAGGTTTCTTTCATAGTTACCTCCTGTCTGCTGGATTGTGCGCGTTTTCGGCACAGAAAAAGCTGAGCATATTTTATCAGATAATTCGAAGTACATCAACTGCAAACTGGACTTTTTTCGGAAAAAGGTCAAAGGGGGTGGAAAAGCGTTTGCAATGCGCTGTGCGTTGCGGTAAAATACAGCCATCAACGAGAGAGGATCAGGGATATGGACGCAAAGACGGGAAATCATGGCGCAAACCGTTTAGGACGGGTGGTCCTGCTTGGGATCGGAATGCTCTTTTGCCTGGGGCTTTTTGCCTGGAACGGGCCGCGCAGCGAGACCGCCGCTTCGACGCAGCCCTCCGCCGCAGCGCAAGAAACCCGGCAGGGCGCCGAGGACCCGACGGTGACGCCGGAGCCGTCGCAGGCACCGGAAGAGAGCGCGCCCGGGGATATCGAAGTCCCGGAACCGGAGACGACGGAAGAGCAGAGCGCAGCGGAGACGGAGGAAGAAGCAGCAGAAGAAGAGGAGCACGAGCTGACCTGGCGGGAGAAATTCGCCGATCAGTTCACCGACGGGGAAGTGGTGCAGACGCCCGACAGCTACCGCAGCGCCAACCTCGCCGTGCAGGTACAGACCGTCAGCGAAAAGGACGTGGTCTACCACGTGGCGGACGTGTATGTGGCGGATATAGCCTGCCTGCGTTCGGCCTTTGCCAATGACACCTTCGGCAACACCGCCCCGGCCGAGGAGATCGCCCGCGCCCACGACGCGGTCGTGGCCATATCCGGCGACCACGTCCGGGGACGGCCGGACGGCATCGTGATCCGCAACGGCGAGCTGTACAGGGACAGCCGCTTTGAGGACATCTGCGTGCTGTATGCCGACGGCGTGATGGAGACGATCCCCGCCGCCGAGGTGGATCTGGATGCCCTTCTGGCCAGAGAGCCCTGGCAGGTGTGGAGCTTCGGCCCCGAACTGATGCGCGACGGAAAGGCAAGGGAGGGCATCCTCCACATCGTCTCGGTTGCCAATCCCCGCTCCGCTATCGGCTATGTGGAGCCGGGCCACTATGTGTTCGTCCAGGTGGACGGCCGCGGCGCCTTCGGCTCGCGCGGACTGACGCTGGATGCGCTGGCGAAGCTGTTTGAAGAGCTGGGCTGCACGGTGGCCTATAACCTGGACGGCGGCCAGACCGCCAGCATGACCTGGATGGGAGAGCTGATCAGCTATCCCTACGGGCGATATGCCTGCGACATCATCTATGTGTGCGACACGCCTTGACGGCGCGGAAAAACGATAAAACGGAAGCGGCCGGTCAGAATCGTCTGACGGCCGCTTCCGTTTTGCGTTATTCATCAAATCGGCATTACAAAGAGCAGGCAGAAGGTGCCGGACATGCTCACCAGGTTTGCCTTCACCAGATAGTCCATGGCGTGGTTGGAGTCCTGTTCGTCGACAAAAAGCACAAACAGCACCGTCTCCAGCGTGAAGCCCAGGAAGAGGGCAACGAAATACAGGGCATAGGCGCCGGGCTGGATGTTGATCCAGCCGTTGCACAGCAGGGCTAACAGCCCGTGCACCAGAATGTTGATGAGGAGGAACCGGACCCAGCTGCGGCGGAAGTAGTAGTCGGCGCGGTAGAAGAAAAACGCCTCGATCAGCAGCGCCAGCAGCACCCGTATGGACATGAGCACCGGTGCGCGCCACAGAGCCAGACCGTATTTGAGCGTCCCGCTGCCGTAATAATACGTATAGTATTCTTCGTCGGCGCGCGGCGTCAGCATGCTTTGCGGGAGCGGGACGTGACGCTCGCCGGTGGAATCGATGAAAATCAGCTCCGCGTCCTTGAAATCATAGGCGTTGCCGAACCATTCCCGCACCTGCCAGACCGACTCGCGATAAAGACGGTACTGCTTTTCCCACAGGCGCTTTTCCAGCTCCACGGGAACGGAGAAGTCCTTGCCGCCGCGGTGCATGACGATGCGCATCTGCGTGCCCTCCGGGGCGCCGTAGACCAGAAAGGTCAGTGCGGGCGGTCGGGCGTAATAGGGCCCCATGTCCGCCCAGGCATCCGGCGGGAGAACGGAAAACAGCGCGCAGACCACGAGCAGAGAAAACAGAAAGCGTTTGAGACGTCTCATGCCAAAACCCCTTTCGTATCGATGGGCCGGAGGCTTGAAGCCCGCTGCGGACGGAAAGAAAGAAAACCATTATTATACAGACAGTATACACCGTTTTCCAGTGGGTTGCAAGAGACGCCGCCCCGGATGGGGTTTTCTTTTGCTCAATTGTGAATGACGTACTTAAATCGCAGCCAGAAACCGAATCGAAGCCCAACGCGCGGGTTCGATTCGAAAAGGAAAAACAGCGCCATCGGTCGACCGGACGTTGACTGCGGCTGCTGGTGACCTTATGGTGTTGTTTTGACGCGGTACGGCTGACGGGATTCCCCGCCTGCGGGCGGGCCGGGTCGCGGGGAAAACGTGCCACTGGCACGTTTTCTAACACCGCTCCTTTCGAATCCCTCTGATCCAATTCAAAATCCCGGTGCCCTTGATGAGGCACCGGGATTTTGGTACGGCTGACGGGATTCGAACCCACGACCTCCAGAGTCGGAGTCTGGCACTCTATCCAGCTGAGCTACAGCCGCTTATTCGCTTTTGCCTGGGTATTATAGCAAAAAATTTCCTTAAAGTAAATACCGGTTTTCTTTTTTTTTATTCTATGCTATAATATCATAACACGTCATATCACGAATGCCTGTCGGGGCTTTCCCTAACGTATGAATCGATCCTTCCACGGACAGGAGATATTTGCATGAAACAGAGAAAGAAATTAAAACGCATCCTGTGCGCCCTGCTGTGTCTGGCGATGATGCTGCCTCTCGCCGGGTGCGGCGAGACGAAGAAAAGCCAGAGAGAGCTTTTCGCCATGGACACGGTTATGACGCTGGTGGCCTACGGCAAGAACCGCGAGACCGGCCTCAACGCCGCCGAGAGCGTGATCCGCTCCATGGACGCCATGCTGGACCCGGAAAACCCGGGCAGCACCGTCTACGCCATCAACCACGCCAACGGCGAGAACGTGGTGGTCCCCGGCCAGGTGGCCGATATGCTGACCGCCGCCAAGCAGGTCTACAGCCAGAGCGGCGGCGCGCTGGATCTGACGGTCTATCCGCTGCTCAAGCTCTGGGGCTTCATTGACGAAAAGTATTATGTGCCCTATGACTACGAGATCCTGGACCAGCTCAGCAGGGTTTGCTTTGACCAGGTGCTGCTCACCAGCTTCCCCAGCTCCGGCACCTATACGGTATCGCTGCCCTCCTACGGCGAGATGAGCTTCGGCGCCCTGGCCAAGGGCTGCGCCTCCGACAAGGCCATCGAGTCCATGCGGGCCGCGGGCGTGACCAGCGGCGTCATCTCCCTGGGCGGCAACGTCCAGACCCTGGGACTGAAGCCCGACGGCACCATGTGGACCGTGGGCGTGGCCGATCCCAATAACCCCAGCAGCTATGTGGGCGTGCTGAACGTGGGGGAGACCGCCGTGGTCACCTCCGGCAGCTACCAGCGTTTCTTCCCGGATATCACCACCGGCAACATTTATCACCACATCCTCAAGCCGCAGAGCGGCTATCCCGTGTCCAACAACCTGGTTTCGGCCACCATCATCTGTAAGGACGGCACCATGGCCGACGCACTGTCCACCGCCATGTTCGTGCTGGGCGAGGTCCAGTCGCTGAACTACTGGCGCCAGTACGGCAAAACCGACGGCGGCGGCTTTGACATGGTGCTCATCACCAAGGACAAGCGCATCATCTGCACAAAGGGACTGATCGAGGAGTTTACTCTGGTCAATGAAGAGTATACCCTCAGCTACAGTGAGTAAAACATGACTGATCTGACGACTTCCGTTCAAAAACTGAAGGGGATCGGCGAGAAAAAGGCGCTGGCGTTTGAAAAGCTTGGCGTCTTTTCTCTCTATGATCTCGTCTCCTATTTCCCCGCGCGCTATGAGGACAGGACCAATTTCTGCCCCATCGCCGCCGCGCCGGAGGGGGAGGGAGTCTGCATCCGCGCGCTGGTGGCCGATATGCCCCGGCTGGTGCGGGTGCGCCGCGGCATGGAGCTGGTCAAGTTCCGCGCGGTGGACGAGAGCGGATCGGTTGACATAACATATTTTAACCAAAATTATGTAAAGGACTATCTGTCCCGCGGAGACAGTGTCTGTTTCTACGGGAAGATCGAGCGCAACGGCAGCCGCGCCAGCATGGTCAACCCCGCCTATGAGAAGGAGGACAAGCCCCGGGGCGTGACGGGCTGCATCCTGCCGGTCTATCGGATGAAAGCGGCGCTGAACCAGCGCACGATCCGCGACGCCGTGCGCCAGGGGCTGAACCTCTGCGGCGAGGCGCTGCCCGATCTGCTGCCCGCGGAGATCCGCGCGCGCAACGGCCTTGCCCAGGCGCGCTATGCCTATGAAAACATCCACTATCCGTCGGACTTTGACGCGCTTGCGATCGCGCGGCGCCGTCTCGTGTTCGAGGAGCTGTTCGTGTTGGCCTGCGCGCTGGGTACCATGCGCGCCGAGCGCGCGAGGGAGAGCGGTCTGCGCATCACCCTGCGCGATTTTGAGCCCTTTTACGCGGCCCTGCCGTTCACGCCCACGGACGCGCAGAAGAGGGCCATTGCCGAGGCGGCCGCGGATATGAGCGGGGGCTATGTGATGAACCGCCTGGTGCAGGGCGACGTGGGCAGCGGCAAGACGCTGGTCGCGGCCGCGCTGTGCTGGCTGTGCCGGGAGAGCGGCTATGTAAGCGCCTTTATGGCCCCGACGGAGATCCTGGCCGAGCAGCATTATCAGACGCTCTCCGGTCTGCTTGCCCCCTTCGGCATGCGCATCGGCCGACTGACCGGCGCCATGAGCGCGAAGGAAAAGCGCGAGGCCAAGGCCGCGATCGCCGCGGGGGACTATGATCTGGTGGTGGGCACCCACGCTTTATTTTCCGAGGACGTGGTTTACGGCCGCCTGGGGCTGATCATCACGGACGAGCAGCACCGCTTCGGCGTGAAGCAGCGCTCGGCGCTGATCGGCAAGGGGGAGAAGCCCCATGTGCTGGTCATGTCCGCCACGCCCATCCCGCGCACGCTGGCGCTGATGATTTACGGCGATCTGGACGTGTCGATCATCGACGAGCTGCCGCCCGGACGGCAGAAGGTGGATACCTTCGCCGTGGACGAGAGCTACCGGACCCGGCTCAACGGCTTCATCCGCAAGCTGGTGGGGGAGGGACGGCAGGTCTTCGTGGTCTGCCCGAAGGTGGAGGACGACGAGGACGAGGAGACGCCAGGCGACAAGAAGCTGAAATCCGCCGAGGAGCACGCCAAAGAGCTGGCGCGGGAATTCCCGGAGCTTTCCGTCGGCTGCGTCCACGGCAGGATGAAGCCGAAGGACAAGGACGCGGCCATGGCCGCCTTTGTCCGGGGAGAAATCGATATCCTTGTCGCGACGACGGTCATCGAGGTCGGCGTGGACGTGCCCAACGCCGCGCTGATGATCATTGAGAACGCCGAGCGCTTCGGCCTGAGCCAGCTGCATCAGCTGCGCGGCCGCGTCGGACGCGGACAGCACAAGAGCTGGTGCATCCTGGTGTCGGACAACAAGGGCGAGGAGGTCAAGGCCCGCCTATCGATCATGAGCAAAACCAACAACGGCTTCGAGATCTCCGAAGAAGACCTGCGCCTGCGCGGCCCCGGCGATTTCTTCGGCTCGCGCCAGCACGGTCTGCCGGAGATGCACGTGGCGGATCTCGGCGCAGATACGCAGATCATGAAGACAGCCCAGCATGAAGACAGCCCAGGACGAGGCCAAGGCCCTGCTGGGGGCCGATCCGCAGCTCATCCTGCCGGAGCACGACGCCCTGCGCAAGCGCATCGAGACGCTGTTCCGGAATAATTCGGATAGTTTTAACTGAGGGAGAGGGCATGAAAGAAAAGCATAAAGCGGTATTGTACCTTGCAGTTGCCATTTTTTCCGTGACACTAATCAATTATCTGAGATTTGCTCATGGGAGAGAGTGGTATGCAGATCATCTGTCGAACGATTTGTTTGCATTGGGTATATTGTTCATCACCCTGATCCTTGGGGCGGCACTTTGGGGGCTTGGACGGCTCGTAAAGAAGAAAAAAGTGTTGAAAGCAGTCCTTTTGTTTTCAGGATTCACATACTTGCTCGGATCAGTTTTGGCAATCATTACTTTTGTAATAGGATTCTTTTTCCCAGCAGCACGGGAGTTGATCCATTTCGCGTGAAAATGGTTTGTTATAAAAAGATGATCAGGCCGGGGAGCTACCCGGCCTGATCGATTATTTATACTGTCTGTAATCGCTGCTCTCCACGGCGCTGTCGGGCGGGAAGAACTCGTCGACCGGGAAATCAATCCGGCCGAAGAGGGCGCAGGGATCGTCCTCGCTGGTGCCGGGGCAGTCCTTATCCGGCAGGAAGTAGTCGTAGGCCGGGATCAGCAGCTGGGTCGGACGCTCCAGCCGCACC
>ONSQ01000055.1:17874-29808 GCA_900320465.1 uncultured Eubacteriales bacterium | reverse complement strand
TCGTGCGAATGATTCCATGAATCATTCGCTGCCAAACTTGTCGTTTGGCAGCGAAATCAATCGAACCCTCGATTGATTTCGCCATCCGATGATCATTATGAACGTAGAAAAAGAAATGCGGCCCGTCAGGAGGCGGCATTGAAAGCAGGAAGGAGAAGCAAGAAATTGAAAGAGGACAACAGATTGAGGACAGCTCGGGACACGAAGCCATCCGGTGGTCCGGGCAAAGGGTGGCGCAGCCTGCGAAAAACGTTTGAAGTGTTCCGGAAGCGGAGAGTACTCGTTTTCATCTGCTTCCTGATTGTTTCCCTTGCCCTATGCGGCTTTCACTACTACCGGAACCGTCACACAGCCAGTACGGTCCTGTCGTTGGATTATGAGGAGGCTTCCAGGGGGTTGACGCCCAACCAGACGCGGTTCAACATTTTCGAGATCCAAAGCGCTGAGGTGATGGAGCGTCTGATTGAATACGCCGGTCTTCAGGAGCAGATAACCCCGGATGAACTGAGCGAATGCATCAGCGTACAGCCGACGCACGACAAAAGCGTCAGCGGCAAAGTGAATTATATCAGCACCTCCTATACTGTCAGTTTCACAAACAACGGTATCGTCGGTAAAAGAACGGCGGAAGATATGCTTTCCCTCCTCTGCAGGGCATACTGCGAATACTTCGTGGAGCACTATGGATTCAATCCTTCCATTCTGTCCTTTGACGTCAATGATTTGAAATTCAACGATGAGTATCTGATGGCGGTTGACCTCCTGGAGCTTAAATGCACCCAGCTGGAAAACTATGTGAAGCTTCGCGGAAGGGATAGTAAGAATTATCAGGATCCGGATACCGGAGTTACCTTTTCTGCTCTGGAGCAGCGGGCGAAAAACCTTGCTGCCTATGACATTGCCACACTGCGTTCCTATGTCATCGAGAACGGCATCGCAAACGACAGGCCCGGCTTGAACAGCATGCTGAATTACAAAATACGTATGGATCGCCTGATATACGACAAGCTGATGGCCGCGTACGATGAAGACAATAAAGGGATCGAGATCTACGATGCCGCCATGAGCGCCGTCGTCATGATTCCCACGCAGGACGAGACGATGAATTACTATATGTCCAGAACGAACACCGGGATGGACAATATGGCCATTCACGCGGATCAGCAGCTTACGGGCGCGATGGAGCGATTGGAACAGATCTCGTATAACACCTATCTGGCGGAAAAACTGGAGGCAAACGTATTTGATCGGGCGAAGGCGGAAAGGGCTGACGCCATGATCCATGATATCGAGACGTCGCTGGAGACGCTCGCCTCGGATATCCAGGCGCTGGACAGCGCATATACGAGTACGAAAGCCCGCAACTATATCGGCTTCAGCATAGACGACGGTGCGGGTCTTGCGGACCGGGTCGGTCTGGCTCCCTCTCTCCTTTACGCCGCATTGATCCTTTTCGCGGCATACACCCTCGTTTTCCTGGGCATATTTCTTTCAGATAAGGAGAAGGAAGTATGAGAAAATTCAGTGTTTTGCGTTATCTGAAGCAATTCAGCGTATTGATCTTCCTTTTTGCCCTCATTGGCTCTCTGGCCATTTATTTCTACGGCAAAACTCAGCAGCGCTATGTTGCTTCCGCTGTCATTCAATATACCAATGCCGGGGCCAAAGACGGTTATACGCCAGACGGGAGTCCATTGCATGTAGAGGAGATCTATTCTTCTACCGTGATCGACGCTGCCCTGACGGATCTGGGAGTTCAAACCAACATCGATTCCATCCGCTCAAACTGCTATGTGGAAGAAGTCGTTCCGGAAGCACAGCAGAAGCTGAATGACGCGCTGCTGGACAAGGGTGAGGATCCCTCCTATGTCACGGATACCTACCGGGTGTATTACATCGGGAACAACGATACCGGTGAGGAATACGCCTGGAACATGCTGGATGCCATCATCAAAAACTACTGTGAATTCTATGCGGAAAAATATGTGGAGGAACAGCTGCAGAGCAACGGCATTTCCGTGCTCGCAGAGGGAAAACACGACTATATGGAAAGCGCGCAGGTGCTGGATGCTTCCGTCTCGGAGATGCTGGATTATCTGCTGAGCAAAAGGGCCTCCCACCCATATTTCCGGTCTGTAGAGACGGGGTATACCTATGACGACCTGTATCAAATCTATAAATTCTTATACAATTATGAGATTCCCAGCCTGTACGCTGCGATTCTGACCGATGCGGAGACAAGCGATATTGACCTTTTGATGAGCCGGCTGACGAAAGACTGCGAGGATATTCAGCTGGAGATCGAAAACCGGCAGGATCGTGTCGATTATCTGAAATCGCTGATCGATAATTATATAAGCAGCAACCGGGATTTGATGGATTACCATTATCATGTCTCGCCCGAAGGCGCGGCCGGCACGGAGTATATCCTGAAGGATGTGGATGACAATCACAAGGACGGCAATGCGGAGACCACATATGACGAGCTCATTCGAGAGTATGTGAACCTGAACATCGAGATCCGTCAGAAAACGCTCGAGAAGTCCCATAAGGAATATCTGCTCTCCGTATTTGAGGGCGCTCCCGGCGCGGAGGGGCAGAAATCCTACAGCCCCGAAGAGATTCGTAAAAAACTGGATCACTGTGTAGATCTGGCGACGGAATACTATCAGTATGTGGAAAACACGGGGCATGAACTGAACCGTTATCTGAGCGCGAATTATCTGGCGATGATAAGCAGTATCAGTGTTCAGCCGACTTTGAATCTCACGCTGTATCTTGTAATCGCCATCGTATTGTTTGTATTGGTGGGCGGTGTCGGAGCCGTATTGCTGGGCCGCGCGCTCGACTTTATCGACTATTTCCGATATGTGGACAAAACCGTCCAGCTCCCGAACCGGGCCCGATGCGATGCGTTTATCACCGAACACTCATCCAGGCTGCTTGACGAGAATTTCTCCTGTATGGTATTGAAGATGGATTCGCTCAGCACCCTGTCAAGCGAATACGGACGCGAAGCCGGCGATGAAGTGCTGAAGGATTTTGCCATGATCCTGAAGAGCTTTGGCGACCTGTACGGATTCGTGGGATATAACGGCAGCGGGGTCTTCTATGCCTTCTTCCCGGATTGTTCGTCCGATAAGCTGAGCGTGATCCTGGAGGCTGTCGGACGCCAGGTGGAAAAATACAATAAGCTGAACCCGGAATACGGGATCCACTATAACTGCGGCAGGGCTGTTTCAAGCGCGGACGGTATCTTTGAGATCAGAGATCTGCTTCGGCTTGCCATGCAAAGGATGCAAGCAGGGCAGACGGTCACTGTTTCAGAGGCCATCTCCGGGGAGAAGGCAGGAGAGGCTGCACAGGATTGTGCAGAGGCATGACACGGAGAAGCACAGTGAAAAGCAATAAAATCCTGCCCGGCGGCGCGAACGGTGAGGGGCTGCAGGAATCGGTGAAGAAATGCCCGGCATTTATCGCATTCCTTGCCGTTGCCTGCACCTTTCTCGCCGGTCTCGGGGATTGGAAGGTGCTCAACAACGCGTACGGAGGGCTGCCAAAAGCTATTGCGCTTGGGACGATCGTTTGCGCTTTTCTGAGTTTTCTTGTGGCCGCTGATTTTAAAAACCTCAGAAAGGCGATGAGCTATTTCCCCGTATTCCTGATCCCCATAGCCGCTTATTCCCTGATCAGCATGTACATATGGATTACGGATTTCTCACAGGCTGCGTCGATCAGCAGGGCCGGGGAGAAGATTCTGTTTCAAACCATCACCATCATCTATTCCGTGTTCATGTGTTATTTGCTTGAAGAAAGGGCAGTCAATTATCTCTTCTTCAGCATGTGCGCCACAAACACAGCCATTATGCTGCTGGAAATGCCCAAGTATGGGATTCAGGAAAGCATCTCCTCCGTTATAACGTGCCTCGTCACCTTCGGAGAAGCGGAAGGCTTTGTGCGGGCCATGGAGATCCATGACATCACCTTCCTCTTCGGACAATTCTTTATCTATTATACGATGTTTGCGCCAAAGAGCACAAAGCCGGAAAAACGGATACGGCGCTGCGGCATCGTCCTTTCCCTTTTTTTCATTCTGTTGGGTCTGAAGCGCAGCGTTGTGCCGGCTGTCCTTCTCGTGTGTGTGTATGTTAAGCTGCTCCGTATCATCAAAAAGCCGGGGAAGCTGATTCTGGTGACAGGAATCGGTCTGTTTGTGTTTTTCTGGTTCTATCTCTATCTGACACGCTCCGGCATCCTGGTTGCCTTTCTGGAGTCACTTGGCGTCGACATGATGGGCCGTGACATGCTGTGGACCATGCCCAACGACTACTATGAGTTTTCCCCTTTCTGGAAAGGTCTTGGTTTTGAAGGTGTAACCGATCTGGTAAACCGGTGGTATCAAGAAGGGCTCATCAAACGTCCGTTACAGCTGCACAATGATATATTAAAGATCTTTATTGAATTGGGCGCGCTTGGCTTCACCCTGTGGGCGGGCATCCATTATATCCTCTATCCTTCTTACTGGATGACGCGCCATAACATGGAAACCGGCATGCTGTATATGGCAATCCTTGCCTATATGACAGCGACCTATCTGACGGACAACACGGCGTTCTATTTCTGGAGCTGCATCGGTCTGAGATTGATTCCGATGAGTTACAGTTACCGGAACAGCAAACTTGAGAAGCAGGCGCAGTGGAAGGCGCCGACACCGGAAGAGGCAGCGGACGAGATCTGGCAGATCGAAATGGGAGGGACCGCCGGGAATGCGGAATAAAGTGAAGAGATTGCCCGTTTATCTGAAAAATGTGTTTCTTCTTGCGGTGCTCTGGCCCGTTGCCGCGGTGCTGAGAAGAACGAACAAGGCTTACCGTCACCTCTGGCTTGTGATGGAACGGGGTTTCGACGCCAGGGATAACGCGTACTGGTTTTTCCGTTACCTGCGTCAGCGGCAGCCGCAGATCAACGCCTGCTATGTCATCGAAAAAACCAGTCCGGACTGTGACAAGGTCTCACAGCTTGGGCCGACCGTTGCGTGGAGATCGCTCCGTCACTATCTGATGTACCTGTCCGCCGACATGCTGATCAGCACCCATGTGCAGCCGGCCGCCCCGGACCTGATGGCCTATTACCATCTGCGTCAGTTCGGGATCCATCCCAGAGGAAAGCAGATTTTCCTGCAGCATGGCATCATCAAGGACGATTTGAAGGCGCTGCGGTATCCCCGCATGAAGGTCGATTTCTTTGCCAGCGGCGCAAAGATGGAGTATGACTACCTCGTTTCGGAATACGGTTATCCGGAGGGGGTCGTTCAGTATACGGGGCTGTGCCGCTTTGACAATCTCATTCGCGGAAACAACCCTTCCCATGAGATCCTTGTGATGCCGACCTGGCGCGGCTCGAATTATCCGCAGGGTGATCAATTTTACGAAACGGCTTTTTACCGGCAGTTTCAGTCCATGCTGAACAACCCCTCCCTGCTCCGTCTCCTCGAGGAGCAGGATCTGAAGCTGATCTTCTATCCTCACATTGAGCTGCAGAAAGAGCTGGACAAGTTCAAGTCACCTTCGGAACGGATCATCCTTGCAAGCTGGCGGGATTACGATGTTCAGAGCCTGCTGATGCGCTGCAACCTGCTGATCACGGATTATTCCAGCGTGTTTTTTGACGTAGGTTATATGGAAAAGCCGGTGATCTATTACCAGTTCGATGTGGAGGATTTCCTGAAATACCACTATCAGAAAGGCTATTTCTCCTATGAGGAGCACGGCTTCGGGCCTGTCGTCCAAACGGAGGAAGCGCTGGTGAATGCCATAACGGAATGCGCCGGAAATGATTTCCAGATGCAGAAGGAATACCAGGACCGTCTGGAGGCCTTTTACCCCGTGCGGGATGTGCGGAACTGTGAACGGACGTATCAGATCCTTTGCCGAATGGACGGCGGAAACGGAACAGAACGCTGAATCCGGAAGCCTGTCCGCATCTTTGTGACGCAACGCCGTGATCAAAAAGCAACAGGAGGAACAGAAAAGATGCTTCGTGTGCTGCATTCCGTCAGCAATATGGCGCGTGCGGGAATCGAAACCACGCTGATGAACTATTACCGGGAGATTGACCGGAGTCAGATCCAGTTTGACTTTCTGGCCAACAAACCGGTGCCCGGGGAATATGACGAGGAGATCCGCAGCATGGGAGGGCGGGTTTTCGTCAGCCCGGGCCTTAACCCGCTGCATTATCCCCAGTACAAGCGCTTCATGGCGGAGTTGCTGCACAGCAATCCCGAAATCGGGATCCTTCACGCGCATAACGAAGCCATGGGGTATTATGCCCTGCAAAGCGCGAAGGACGCTGGTCTCCCTGTTCGGATCGCGCATGCGCACAGCACGCGGATCATCCGGGATTACAAGTACCCCCTGAAGCTGGTCTGCAAGCAGCTGATTCCCGGCGCGGCAACGGATTACTGGGGTTGCGGCAGGGACGCGGGGATCTATTATTTCGGAGAAAAGCGCTGGCAGGCATCCGGCTTCGTTCTGCGCAACGCGATCGATGTGTCGCGCTTCGCGTTCCGGCAGGAAATCCGTGATCGCCTGAGGCAGCTCCATGGCTTGGAAAACTGCTTTGTGATCGGCCATGTGGGCAGGTTCAATGTTGCGAAAAATCACAGTCGTCTGCTGGATATTTTTGCAGAGATCACGAAAGCTGTGCCCGAGGCTCGCCTTGTCCTGATCGGCACCGGTGAGCTGGAGCAGTCTGTGAAAGAAAAAGCCCGGGATATGGGGATTCAGGATAAGGTGCTCTTTCTGGGGCAGATGCCCGATGTCAGCGAATGGTATCAGGCCATGGACTGCTTTGTGCTGCCTTCGCTGTTTGAGGGGCTTCCGGTGGTCGGCATTGAAGCGCAGGCAGCCGGACTCCCGTGCTTCTTCTCCGACCGGGTCACGGATGAAGCGCTGCTCTCTCCCGCGGCGCGCAGGGTTTCCCTTCAGGCGGAAGATGCGGAATGGGCCAGAGAGATCCTGGCGGTAAGACAGTCGGAAACGGATAGGCCGCGGGGCATGGATGATGTCCGCCAGGCGGGGTATGACATTCATGTGGAGGCACGGAAGCTGCAGGAGATCTATCTGGAGATGGCAGAGCGCTCATCTTCCGGAACCCGGTTGCAGGTCTGACGGACCTGTCGCCTGTCTATTGTGAAAGGACGGAATGAAAAGCGTGCGGAGTACATCAAAACGGATCGCGATGATCGGGCATAAGTTTATCCCCTCCCGGGACGGCGGAGTGGAGGTCGTTGTCAGCAACCTTGCGCCGCATCTTGCAGAGCTCGGATATGATGTGACCTGTTTTAACCGGACGAACAAACAGTTTAAAAAGCTTCGAAAAGACGGCGGCCTGAAGCGGGAATACCGGGGGGTCCATCTGGTCTGGACGCCGACCGTTGACCGCCGTGGACTGGCGGCTATGACTTCTTCGGTTATTGCGACGGTTATGGCGTCCTTCCGCCGCTTTGATCTTATTCATTTCCATACAGAGGGGCCGTGCGTCCTTTGCTGGTTGCCGCGGCTGCTGGGCAAGAAAGTCGTGGTCACGGTTCACGGTCTGGATCATATGCGTCAGAAATGGGGCAGGTTTGCTTCTGCGTACATCCTGCTGGGCGAAAGAATGGCCGTCCGCCATGCCAACAGCATCATTGTGCTCAGCAAGGGCGTACAGGCATATTTCCGTGAAAAATATGGGCGGGAAACCGTGCTGATCCCCAACGGGATCGACCCGGCTGAGATTCGCCCCGCTTCTGAGATCACGAAGCAGTTCGGGCTCTCCTCGAGGGACTATATCCTGTTCCTGGGCCGACTGGTGCCGGAGAAGGGCATTCATTATCTCATCGAAGCCTATCGAAAGCTGTCGACGGATAAAAAACTGGTGATCGTCGGCGGCACATCGGACACAGATGAATACGTAAAGCGTCTGCATGAGATGGCGGGGGACGATCCCTCCGTAATCTTTACCGGCTTTCAGCAGGGGCTTGTTTTGGAAGAGTTATACAGCAATGCATATCTATATGTGCTGCCGAGCGATCTGGAGGGAATGCCGTTGACGCTCCTTGAGGCCATGAATTACGGATGCTGCTGCGTGACCTCCGATATCGGCGAGTGCGCGGACGTCATGGACGGCTGCGGCATTACGTTCCCCCGGGGGAACACGGAAGCCTTGAGGGAGACGCTGCAGGACCTGTGCGATCATCCCGAGAAGGCGGAAGCGCACCGCTTCGAGTCTCGAAAAACGGTTACCTCTAAATACACCTGGCAAGAAATAACGGCGCAGACACACGAACTTTATCGTAAGCTTCTGACGCATTGAACCGAAGCGGAAAAGACTTTTCGTCTGTCCCCCTGAAACCCCTGACCGAAAAGGAGCTTGACAAGTCATATGAAGCTTGAGCGCACCAAAAATGCGGCAAGGAACGTTGTGTTTGACGGAATGATGGAAATGGTCAACGTGCTGTTTCCCTTCGTCATTCGCTCCGTCATGCTGCACTATCTGGGGACTGAATATCTGGGGCTGAACGGCCTGTTCAAGTCAATCCTGAATTTTTTGAACCTGGCGGAGCTTGGCGTGGGCAGCGCCATGGTGTTCAGCATGTACAAGCCGATTGCAGAGGACGATACCCCTGCAATCTGCGCCTTGCTGCGCTTGTATCGAACCTTATACCGGATCATCGGTCTTGCGATTGCTGCGGTCGGACTTCTTTTGATACCTGTTTTGCACAGCTTCATCAAGGGTGATCTGCCCGCCGACATGAACCTGTATGTTCTGTATCTGATGAACCTGGGCAATACGGTGCTGACGTACTGGTTGTTTGCCTACAAAAGCAGTCTGCTGCAGGCACATCAGCGACGGGATTTAATCAGCAAAGTCACCCTGGCCGTGCGGCTGACAGAATACACCCTGAAAATCCTGATTCTTGTCTTTACGCGGAACTACTATCTGTATCTGGCCATCCAGCTGGTGTGCCAGATCGTTATAAATGTCCTGATCGCAGTTTGTGCATCGAAGCTGTATCCCCGGTACGTACCGATCGGGAATCTGCCGAGGGACAAAACGCAGGATATCTTTCGCCGGGTAAGGGATCTGTTCACCTCCAAGCTTTCCGCTACGGTCTTCGATGCCGCGGATACGCTGGTCATCTCCGCTTTCATGGGGCTGACCGTTTTGGCGCTTTATCAGAACTATTATTTCATCATCACGGCGCTTCGCATGATGCTGGTTGTACTTTTAAATGCCTGCATGGCCGGGGTGGGCAACAAGCTGGTCATGGAGAGCAAAGAAGCAAATTACCGGGATCTTGAAAAAATCAGTCTGCTTTTTCTCTGGGTGCTGGGCGTGAGCAGTTCCATGCTGCTGTGTCTGTATCAGCCGTTTATACATGTCTGGATGGGGGAGGATAATATTCTCGCCATCGGGCTGGTGTTCTGCTTTGTCGTCTATTACTATTCTATGGGGGCCAACAAGCTGATCAATATGTTCAAGGATGCGGCCGGCATCTGGCGGGTAGATCGATGGAGACCTCTGACGGCAGCGCTGGTCAATCTAGATCTGAATCTGCTGACTGTCCGCCGGCTGGGGCTGTATGGCGTTCTGCTTTCCTCGGTTTTTTCCATCGTCTTCATCCAGATCCCCTGGCTGTTCCGCAACCTGTTTTGTGAGGTGTTTCCCCGTCAGTGTATGGGGAAGTATATACGGCTCTTCTGCGGGCTGGCGGCGGTTGCTTTGATCTCCTGCGGGGCGTCGTGGTTTGTCTGCGGACTGTTTGCGCTGAATGTGTGGTACACACTCTTTTTGAACGCCGTATTCAGTTTTCTGATACCGAATCTTTGCTACTATATTTTTTACGGACGAAATCCCTTGTTCAGGGAAAGCCTTTCGCAATTGAAACGGAGTCTCCTGTCCAAAGCCCGGACAACATAGGCTTCGGTGCCGGATCATACGGCAGCAATATCTGCTTCTTATGCGGATCTGCACGGGGACATGTCCTCCCCGGATGTCGGTCAGAGAAAGGGGAACAAAAGCATGATCAGCGTAATCGTGCCGGTTTACAAGGTGGAAAAATATCTGAGGCACTGTGTGGACAGCATCCTTGCCCAAACCTATACGGATTTTGAGCTGCTGCTGATTGACGACGGTTCGCCGGACGGGTGCCCGCAGATCTGTGACGAGTATGCCGCCCGTGACCCACGCGTGCGGGTGATACATAAAGCTAACGGCGGCCTGATCTCAGCCCGGAATGAAGGGATTCGCGCCGCAAGAGGGGATTATATCTGCATCGTGGACGGGGATGACTGGACTCTCGAAAACATGCTGCAGTTCATCCACGATACGGTTTCGCAGTCGCCCGTGCCCCTTGACATGGTGCTTTTCGCGGCCCACAATGTATACGAGGATCACATGGAAGAAACTGTCAACAGCATCCCAGAAGGGTACTACGACAGGGCCCGTCTGGAAAAAGAGGTTTTCCCGTATTTGCTGACCGACACGCGCAGCGGGCTCCAGGTGGGCGTCATTCAGGCTCACACCTGGGATAAGGCGTTTAAGCGGGAATTGCTGCTTGAACATTATACGCGTGAGGAGAAGATTCGCGTTTTTACCGATGTTCCCATGACCTATGAGTGCCTTTTTCACTGTCAGAACGTATACATATGCAACGAGTTTTTGTATATGTACAATAAAACCAACGAAGACTCCATCCGTGCCAGAAGCCGTGAGAATCTTCTTACCAAGAGTTTCTATTATCTGGTCAGGTATATGCGGGAGCATCTCGGCGACCTGGGGCCGTCTGTAAACCATCAGCTCAACGAATATGCGGCCATGCTGATTATCCGTACGGGAAAGTGGCGCGCTGAAACGGATTCTTCTTTACAGGAAGCTGCGCGGCATTTGAAGGAAGGGCTCCGCGAATCGGATATGCTGTCGTTTGTGACTGTGAAAGGCTTGCCTCGAAAGGCGGGAGTTGTCGTACTCCTTTTAAAGATGCGTTTGTATCTGCCGGCAATGCTTCTATGCGCAGCCAGGGTCAGACAGCAGAAAAAGCAATTGCAACAGCCATAATGATGACCATCGAAATCATGACTACTTTTAGAAATTACCAAACAAGGGAAGGCAGGTAGAAAAATGTATAAGCGAAGAGTGCGTGGCTGGTCTCAGCATATTGATTTCATGCTTTTGGACAATCTGTGTCTTTTCCTCTGCCTTCTGACAGGGTTCTTGCTCGTTGAAAAAGAAGGTGTGTTGGTTTCCCGTTTTTTCTGGAAGATGGTTTTGGAAGCCATTCTGGTAAATCTGGTCGTGATAATTGTCTTGGATACCTATCACAGCGTGCTGCATCATACGCCGTGGGATGAAATGGTACGGCTTCTTGGCCAGACAGGATATGTAGTTCTCATCCTTCTGATTTTTCAGCTTCTGAGCCAGACAGAGGAAACTGATTTGTCAAAAATCGCGCTTTGTGCCATCCCTCTGTATGTTCTGTCCTGTTATATCATGCGGCAGGCATACAAGGGCTATCTCAAGAAAAAGCATCATATACTCAACCGTCATTCTCTCCTCATTGCGCTCGAAGCTTCTCAAATTCCCACTGTCATTCCGCGCATTCTCCGCTCGAATTACGGGGTCTACCGGTTCAGCGGCATTGCGCTCATGGGAGCCGATCCTTGTGAGGAGCTGGCCCGAAAGGCTCTCCACTCGCTCAGGAGTCAGTATCCGGAGGTTGAAACGATACCCGTAGTCGCCACAGCCGATACGCTGGAGGAGTATCTGACCAACAACTGGGTGGACGAGGTATATTTGGATGTTTCTCCTAAAGCCGATTTGCCTGTGGACCTGATCAACTGTCTCATGCGCATGGGCATTACCATCCATACCGCCCTCACGAATCTGGACGAT
>ONSQ01000055.1:5158-17863 GCA_900320465.1 uncultured Eubacteriales bacterium | reverse complement strand
ATTACGACCTCCCTGGGCTATATCACGGGCCGTGATGTTTTCCTCAAGCGAGTCATGGACATCGCAGGCGGGCTGGTCGGGTCTCTGATTACCGTGATACTCACTATTCCTGTCGGACTGGCCATCTTTCTGTCCGATCCGGGCCCCATCTTTTTCTCCCAGACCCGGGTCGGTGAAAACGGGAAGAAATTTCAGATATACAAGTTCCGCAGCATGTATATGGATGCAGAAGCACGAAAGCAGCAACTGGCCCAGGAAAGCGGACAGGAAGACCAGCTCATGTTCAAGCTGGAGCACGACCCTCGCATCATCGGGCAAAAACAGCTTCCCAATGGAAAATGGAAAAAGGGCGTTGGCGGTTGGATCCGAGATTTGTCTATCGATGAGTTCCCTCAGTTTTTCAATGTTCTGAAGGGCGATATGTCTCTGGTCGGAACCCGCCCGCCTACGGTGGATGAATGGAATCGTTACGAACCTTTCCACCGTTCCAGAATGTCCACAAAGCCGGGAATCACCGGCCTCTGGCAAGTCAGCGGACGCAGCAAGATCCGTGACTTTGACACAGTAGTCCGTCTGGATCGGGAATACATCGAAAACTGGTCCCTCAAACAGGACATACATATCCTGTTCAAAACTGTATGGGTCGTGCTTAACCGAAACGGGGCCATGTAGAAATATGCCTTTTCTGCAGCGCTTGCATCTGCCTTGAAAAGTACCGTTGTTTTCTTGTCTGATTGCGTTATGGCACTACATTAGTTTGTTGCAGAGTCAGATAATTGGAAAAAATAATAAATATGCAGCAAATATCTTCACAAAAGCGTCCCAAAATGAGAACGACTCCACAAAACTCTTGACGCCGAATTTGAAACAAAGATGTCACCCAATGTCACTCGAAAATGTGATAGTATGCTATCGTATTAAAGGACGGCGAGAGCCAGCGTCCAGACGGCCGGTACCAGTACCGATACACCGACATATTTTACACCAATTGAGGTGAAAAAACGTAGATTTTCGTAGATTTATTAAAAATTGAATGTTTGAAAAAAGTTCTAAAAATACGCAACAAATACTTATAAAGGGTTGTAAATATATGATAAGAGTGCTTTTTTTGTGTTGGGGCAACATCTGCCGCAGCCCCTCGGCCGAATATCTGTTCCGCGCGCTGGTGCGCGAGGAGGGGCGGGAGGACGAATTTGTGATCGCCTCCGCCGGCGTCAGCGACGAGGAGGAGGGCCACGGCGTCCACCCCGGCATGCGCAGGCTGCTGGAGGCGCGGGGCATCGACTGCTCGGCCCACCGGGCCAGGCAGCTGGTAAAGGCGGATTATGAGGACTTCGATCTGCTGATCTGCATGGACGAGATCACCATCGGCCGCACCCGCCGCTTCTTCGGTGGGGACAGGGAGAAGAAGATCCGCAACCTGCTGGACTTTGCCGGGCGCATCGGCGAGGAGATCGACGACCCCTGGTACACCCGTGAGTTCGACCGGGCCATGCGGGAGATCGAGCTGGGCTGCCGCGGTCTGCTGGAAGTGCTGTCCGACCCGATGGAGCTGGATCTGCGCGCCTGCGCCGACCGGGAGGCCATGTACGCGGTGATGCGCGGCAAGATGCACTGGCAGGGCTGGTACGGCAACAACCTGGACGCGCTGTGGGACATTCTCAGCTCGCCCGAGTACGAGGGACGGAGCTTCCGCGTCCTGGTGGACGAGGGCGACGGCGAGCTTGCCTCCTACGCCCGTCTGGTGCGCGAGACCTTCCGCGAGGCCGGAAGACTGGCAGAATAACAAAAAACAGCCGGAGAAGACAGACGTCTTTTCCGGCTGCTTTCGTTTGGGAAAACCGAGAGGGCAAGCGCCCCTCCCGGTTGCATGAACCTGTATTACTCCAGCTCCAGCGACTGGAGCTGCGCGGCGATCTCGCTGACGCGACGGGCCAGATCCGGGGGCAGCTCGTCGGCGCCCTCCGGAGCGGCGGCCTGTTTCTCCGGTTCGGCGGCTTCCGCTTCGGCGGGCTCGGCAGCCGGCTCGCTCCCGGCGTTTTCGGGCAGCGGCGCGGCCTCTTCGTCCCGCTGGGCCTCCTCGTCCAGCGAGCACAGAAAGCTCTGCCACTCCCGGTCCAGCAGCTCCAGCGAGCTCACATGCTGCTCGCGCAGATGCTCGTAGCAGTTGCGGACCTGTTCAAAGGCCTGGCGCTCGCGTCCCTCGCAGCCGGAGAGGATCTCCTCGCTCTTCCGCCGTGCCTCGGAAACGGTCCGCTCGGCTTCCTCTCGGGCCTCGCGCAGGATGCTCTCGCTCTTCTCCCGTGCCTCGGAAATCAGCTGCTGGGCGATGGTCTTGGCGGAGAGGATGGCGTCGCCGATCTCCTCGCGGCCAAAGCTCAGCTCCTCCAGGCGGGCGTGCAGGGCGCGGTTCTCCTCCTCCAGCGTCGTGGAGCGGCGGCAGAAGTCCTCGATCACGCTCTCGACCCGGGCGGCGTTATAATATTTCCGTTTGGCGATCTCCAGCCCCAGCGATTCCAGATAGGTCTTGTCCAGCGCCATGCTCTCACCCTTTCCGTTGTTTTTAGTCATTATACCAGATCGGCGCGGACGATTCAACACACAAAGCCGCCGCACAGAAAAAATCTCGTGCGCGGTATGGTCTTTTGACGCGGAATCTGCTATACTTCTTATATTCAGGAAATAAACCCCTCTTACCCGGAAAGTGAGGCTTTCGTATGGAAAATCAGCGCCCGGAAGGCAGAAAAAGACGGATCACCGGCACCGGCGGCGGACTGGAACGCCGCGGCGAGGGACTGAACACCGGGCCGGTCGGCCGCGGAGGCGGCATCGGTCAGGGCAAGAACAACGCCACGTCCCAGTTCCGCGAGAGCGGCAGGGGCGGCAATTACAACGGCAAGCGCGGCGGCGGACTGGGCATCATCGCCGTGGTGCTGCTTCTGCTGCTCTTCGGCGGCCGCAGCGGCCTGTCGGGGCTGCTTGGCGGCGGCGAGAGCACGGTGCAGACCGTGCAGACCACGCCCCAGGCCGTGATCGTCACTCCCCGGCCCCAGACGACCGCCAGCCCCTCCGCGGCTCCGAGCGACACGGTCTCCTCGATCCTGCAGGGACTGATGGGAGCCTCCACCCAGTCGGACTGGAAGGAGCCCGCCAACGTCCAGAGCAGCGTCAGCACCGCCGTGGCCTCCGGCGCGCGGGACAAGCTGACCACCCTGCGCGGCAACGGCAGGGATACCGTGACGGTGATGGTGTACATGTGCGGCACGGATCTGGAATCCAAGGGCGGCATGGCCACCAAGGACCTGCTGGAAATGACCCGTGCCAAGCTCAGCGACAAGGTGAACGTGATCGTCTACACCGGCGGCTGCACCCGCTGGAACAACAACGTGGTCAGCGCCCGCAGCAACCAGATTTACCAGGTCGTCAGCGGCAATCTGAAGCTTCTGAGCGCCAACGAGGGCACCGGCTCCATGACCAGTCCCGACACGCTCGCCGGCTTTATCGGCTACTGCGCCAAAAACTACGCCGCCGACCGCTATGAGCTGATCCTGTGGGACCACGGCGGCGGCTCGGTGAGCGGCTTCGGCTATGATCAGCGCTACGGCAGCGGCAGCTCCATGACCCTGTCGGGCATCAAGCAGGCCGTGGACAAGGCCGGGGTCAACTTCGACTTTGTCGGCTTTGACGCCTGCCTGATGGGCACGCTGGAGACGGGGCTGATGCTCTCTGACCGGGCGGACTATCTGATCGCCTCGGAGGAGACCGAGCCGGGCACCGGCTGGTACTACACCGACTGGCTGACCAAGCTGTCGCAGAACACCTCCATCTCCACGCTGGAGCTGGGCCGCCAGATCGTGGACGACTTCGTGTCGGCCTGCGCCTCCGGCACCCCGGGGCAGAGCGCCACCCTGTCCGTGGTGGACCTGGCGGAGCTGTCCTACACCGTGCCGCCCCGGTTCAAGGCCTTTTCCGAGTCGCTCAGCGCCATGATCGCCGACGATGAATATCGGCAGATCTCCTCGGCCCGCAGCAACACCCGCGAATTCGCCCGCTCCACCGCCATCGACCAGATCGACCTGGTCCACTTTGCCAGCAACGTGGGCAACGCCGAGGGCCAGGAGCTGGCCCAGGTGCTGCGCGGCGCGGTGAAATACAACCGCACCTCCTCCAATATGACCAACTCCTACGGCATCTCCATCTACTTCCCCTACCGCAGGATGTCCAACGTGGACAAGGCCATCCGGACCTACAGCGCCATCGGCCTGGATGAGAGCTATTCCCAGTGCATCCGCGACTTTGCCTCCGTCGAGACGGCCGGCCAGGTCTCCACCGGCGGGTCCACGAACCCCTATTCCTCCCTCTTCGGTGATCTGAGCCAGTACGGGCTGTACGGCTCTTACGGCTCCTCGGGCTCCTCGGGCTCCTCGGGCTCCTCCGGCTCGTCCTACGGTTCGTCTTACGGGTCCTCGTATGGCTCCTCTTACGGTTCCTCCTACGGCAGCTCCGACAGCGCCGAGCTGATCGGCTCGCTGCTGGAGGCCTTCCTGAGCAGCGGCTCGTCCGGCTCGTCGTCCTCCGCCTCTTCCTCGCCCTACGGCAGTCTGGACTACTTCTTCGGCCGCTCGCTGAGCACCGGCGACACCGCCGCCTATATTGCCGACAACCTCTTCGACCCCTCCGCGCTCAACTGGACGCGCAGCGCCGGCGGCGAGACCGTGATTTCCCTGCCCGCCGATCAGTGGGCGCTGGTCAACGAGCTGGAGCTGAACATGTTCATCGACGACGGCGAGGGCTTTATCGACCTGGGTCTGGACAACGTGTTCGACTTTGACGAGGCGGGCAACCTGCTCGCGCCCCAGGACTGCGCCTGGGTGGTCATCGGCACTCAGACCGTCCCCTACTACCACGAATACACCAGCGGCCGGGGAGAGACGCGCGTGGACACCGGCTATGTGCCCGTGCTGCTCAACGGCGAGCGCGCCGAGCTGCTGATCAGCTTTGACGCCGATGGCTACGGCGCCGTCACCGGCGCGCGCTACGTCTACACCGACGGCCAGACCGACAACGTGGCCAAGAGCCAGACCGCGCTGGGCGCGGCGGTGGACTTTGACGCGCCGCCCGCGGCGGAAGAAGGCGTCATCGGTCAGCTGAAGGATGGCGACACCATCGACTTTATCTGCGACTATTACCACTATGACGGCAGCTACGAGAACAGCTACCGGCTGGGCCGCCAGATGGTGGTCAGCGGCGAGCTGGAGGTGGGCGCCGGGTATATCCCCGCGGGCGTGCGCGCGCTGATGTGCTATCGCTTCACTGATCTGTACGGCCAGCACTACTGGTCGCTGCCGCTGGAGGGATGACGACATGAGCATTCCGCTTCTGTTCGGTTTTCTGTTTTCCAACCCCAAGGTGCTGCTGATCGTGGCTGCGGTGATCCCGGCGCTGGTGCTGATGATCTACGTCTACCGCAGCGACCGGGTGGAGAAAGAGCCCACCGGGCTGCTGCTGGGGCTGCTGTTCTGGGGCGTGATCTCCACCTTCCTGGCCATGATCAGCGAGACCGCCGGGTCCTGGCTGCTGGCGAACTGTCTCCCGGGCGGAGAGGACGACCCCCGCTACGGCTTCTGGATGTTCTTTGTCGTCGTGGGTCTGTCGGAGGAGGGCTTCAAGTACCTGGTGCTGCGCTGGCGCACCTGGAAATCGCCCCACTTCAACTGCCGCTTTGACGGCGTGGTGTACGCGGTGTTCGTGTCCCTGGGCTTCGCGCTGTGGGAGAACATCGGCTATGTGCTGATGTACGGCATGGGCGCGGCCCTGATGCGCGCCATCACCGCCGTGCCGGGTCACGCCAGCTTCGGCGTGTTCATGGGCGCCTGCTACGCCGCCGCCCGCCGGGCCGAGAACTTCGGCGATCACGGCGCCAGCGTGATCTGGCGCGTGGTGGCCGTGCTGCTGCCGGCCCTGATCCACGGCTGCTACGACTACATCGCCGTGCTGGGCAGCGAGCAGGGCTCCGCCATGTTCTGGGTGTTCGTGCTGGGGGTGTTTGCAGCGGCCACCTCCATGATCCGCAAGATGTCCCGACGCGACGCCTTCATCGCCCCGCCAAACTGGTACCGATAAAAAACAACCCCCATCCGGGGAAACCCGGATGGGGATTTTTTGATGTCGGCGGAGGGGTTGGGACGCGATCCGGGCCTGCTGCGCCGTTTTTTTCGCGCAAGAGTCTTGCGTTTCGGGCTTTTGGCGCGTATAATGCGCTGGAATCCCAGGAGGAACACCGCTATGGATAAAGAGAAAACCGCGCCCGGCGCCTCTGATCTGACCGAGGGCGTGATCTGGAAAAAGCTGCTGGGCTTTTTCTTCCCGATCCTGTTCGGGATGCTGTTCCAGCAATTGTACAACACCGCCGATGCCATTGTCGTGGGTCAGTTTGTGGGCACGCGCGCCCTGGCCGCCGTGGGCGGCAGCGCCAGCATGATCATCAACCTGATCATCGGCTTCTTCACCGGCCTGTCTTCCGGCGCGACGGTCATCATTTCCCAGTGCTTCGGCGCCCGCGACGACGAGCGGCTCAGCCGCACGGAGCACACCATTGTCAGCTTCTGTCTGCTGACCGGGGCCGTGATCTCCGCCGTGGCCTGGTTCGCCGCCCCCTGGGCGCTGCGGCTGGTACGAAACCCGGCCGACACCATGGCCGACTCGGTCGTCTACCTGCGCATCTATTTTCTCGGCGCGATCCCGCTGCTGCTGTTCAACATCGGCTCGGGCATCCTGCGGGCTGTGGGCGACTCCCGGCGGCCGCTGCGCTATCTGATCGTCTGCTGTCTGGTCAACATCGCGCTGGACGTGCTGCTGGTGGTGGGGCTGGGCATGGGCGTGGCCGGCGCCGCCTGGGCCACCGTGCTGGCCCAGCTCATCAGCGCGCTGCTGGTGATGGGCTCGCTGATGCGCGCGCCGAAGCCCCTGCGGCTGCGGCCCGACGCGCTGGGCATCGACCGCGCAGCGTTGCGCAGCACGCTGGGCATCGGCGTGTCGGCCGGCGTGCAGAGCGCCATGTACTCCGTCTCCAACATCATCATCCAGGCCGCGGTCAACGACCTGGGCACCTCCATCGTGGCCGCCTGGACCGCCACCAGCAAGATCGACGGCATCTTCTGGGTCACCAGCAACGCCTTCGGCATCACGATCTGCGCCTTTGTGGGCCAGTGCTTCGGCGCCGGAAAGGTGGATCGGCTGCGCAGGAGCGTGCGGGTCTGCTTCGCGCTGGCGCTGGGCAACGCGCTGGTGATGAGCGCGGGTCTCATCGGCTTTGCCCAGCCGCTGCTGCGGCTGGTCACCGCCGACCGGACCGTGATCACCCTGGCCGCGCAGATCATGCGCTATTTCGTCCCCTATTACGCCGTCTGGGTCGTGATCGAGATCATCTCCAACACTCTGCGGGGCGTGGGCGACGCCGTGCGGCCCATGCTGATCGTGACCATTGGGGTGTGCCTGCTGCGCATCGTGTGGATCGCCTTTGTGGTGCCCCACTGGCCGAATATCCGCTGCATCAGCTACTCCTATCCCGTGTCCTGGGGCATCACCGCCGGGGCGCTGGCGCTGTATTATCTGCGTTCGGACTGGCTGGGCCGCATGGGAAGCGCGGCGCAGGCAAAATAACAAAACCGGGGCTGTGAAAGCATGGTGTTTTCACAGCCCCGGTTTTTTTGTCTGTCTCTTTACAGCCTGACGCGCAGCGTGTCCAGCAGCGCCTTGAGCTCGGCGCCCTCGGCCAGCTCCTCCGCGGTCTTGTCGCAGCCCTCGGCCTTCAGGAGCGTGAGCAGCAGATAGCTGTACTCGTCCACGCCCAGGCAGAAGCAGACGCCGTCGCCCTCGCGATAGCGGAAGCCGGAGGCCCCGGCGAAGGAAACCGCGGCGAAGCCCTTATACTCTCTGGCAGCCTTGTCGGTGATGAAGGCCAGATCCTCTCCCTTGTAGTAGGCGGCGTACTCCATCTGGATCGAGAAGTCCTCGCCGGAGATCACAGCCACATGGGAGTCGCTGGAATAGGTCAGAAAATCCTCGCCGATCACGTCGAAGCCGTAGCGCAGGGCGTCATAGTCCAGCGTGACCTCCACGGTTTTGGCGTCCTTGAAGCCGGAGACGAAGCTGTATTCGCCCGTCTTCATCAGCACTTCCCTCGGCTCTGCCTTCTTCGCGGCGGCAGAGGCGGCCTTGGGCGCGGTCTCGCCGGTCTTTTTCCTGGCCAGCAGCGCCGCGGCGGCCACACCGGCGGCGGCCAGCGCACCCAGAGGTGCGATCACTTTCCATTTGCTCATACTGCTTCCTCCGTTCGTTTAGTTGGCATCAGTATACCACGCCGCGGAAGACTTGGCAACTCAGGTCTGGGGCGGGTTCTGCGCGGCGGCGGCCGCAGCGGCTGCGGCGGCGCGCTTCGCGGCACGGCGGCGGCGGATGCGGCGGACAAGCAGCACCACCAGGAATACCACCACGCCCAGGATGATCAGCGTCGGCAGGGCCTCGATGAGCCACAGCAGCAGGTCGCTGAAGAATTCACCGATGCTCTTTAAGCCGCGGCTCAGCGCCATGGCCAGCTGCTGGCCAAAGCTGAGCTTGGCCTCGGGGGTATACTCCCGGACCTCCTGCACGCTCAGGGAAATGGTGCTGTAGGAGACCTGGCGGTCCCAGTTGGTCAGCGTGGACTGGAGGCTTTCGATGCGGTAGCGCACGTCGGTGAGCTGCTCCTGGATCTCCAGCAGGTCCGTGACGGTCTCGGCCTTGCGCATCATCTCCAGCAGGCTCTGCTCCTGGGCGCGGTAGGCCTCCAGGCGAGCGGCGGTGTCATAGTACTGGCTGGTGATGTTTTCGGTGTAGGTGTTGCTGTAGGGCACATTGCCCAGGGTGGGCAGGGCGCTCATGACGGTGGAAAAGCTCTGGCTGGGGATGCGGATGCGGTAATCGGCGCTGCGGCGCGAGGCATAGCCCTGGGAGATCGAGGAGTAGTTGTTGCCCGAGACGCTGCTGGACTCCACAAAGCCGCCGTACTGCTCGATCAGCGCCTCCAGGGCGGTGAGGGTGTCGTCAAAGGCCGTGGTCTCCACCGTGGCGGAGGCGGAGTAGATGATCTTGTCCACGGCAATGTCGCCGGCAGAGGGCTTGGCGCTGACGGTCAGCGCGTTGTCGTCCGCGGCAAAGCCGCCCGCTTCCTCGGCCATCATGGGCTCTTCCATGGCCTCGTATTCGCCATAATAGGCGTAAGAGGAGTCGCTGTCAGAGGCGGCCCCGCTCCAGAGGGCGGAGGGGGCGGAGGCGGGGGCGGCGCTGGTGTAGGCGCCCTGCTCCCGGGCGGCCTTGGGGCTGGAGCTGCCGCAGGCGCAGAGCGCAAAGAGCATCAGAACGGCAAGCGCAAGCGCGCAGATCTTTTTCATTTTCATCATGGTTTCCTCCTTGTAGGTGGTCCGATTTTTCTTCCTTTTGGGTCTCTCGATCCGTTAGACGACGCGTGTCCGGAAAAGTTCCCCGGTTTTTTTCGTCCGGTGGGCAGGGGCCTCCCGGACCCCTCCCCCGCGCCGGACTAGAAACCAGAAACTAGAAACTAGAAACTAGAAACTAGAAAAATAGACTGTGAAAACGTGTTTTCACAGTCTATTTTTCTCACGCCTGCTTCCGGCGGGCGATAAGCAGCACCGCCAGCGAGAGCACAAGCAGCACCAGCGTGGTGGTGATGGAGCCCTCTACGCCGAAGGAGGTGCTGTACAGCACGCTGTCGGCCGCGGCCTCCAGGTGCAGGAACGAGCCCTCGGAGACGATGCCCGAGTTGGGCAGGCCGAAGAAGATGCTCTGGGAGAAGTTCCAGGTCGTGTGGACCGCGATGCAGAACCACAGACTGTCGAGCTTGATCATCACGATGCTCAGGGCAAAGCCGAAGAGGACCACGTTGACGATCGACAGCACCGTGACGCCGGGGTTGAACAGGTGCAGCGCGCCGAAGAACAGCGCGTTGGCCGCCGCCGCCACCCAGACGTTGTAGCGCTGGCCCATGGCGCCGAACATATAGCCGCGGCACAGAAGCTCCTCCGCGCCGGACTGGACGCAGACAAACAGCAGCGCCGCAAGCAGATATACCGGACGGAAGGCGCCCATGGAAAAGTCCAGGTCGCCGTGCAGATACGCCAGGGCGATGCACAGGGCGTTCATGGCAAAGCCCACCAGCAGGCCCAGACCGAACATGGCCCAGGTGTTGCCCCGGCCGCCGCCGGAGAGACGCAGACCGAAGGAGCGCAGGATCGGCTTCTCCCACAGCCAGACGAAGAGCACCACCAGCAGGTCGATGCCGATAAAGGACAGGTAGTTGAGCAAAAACAGCCAGGCGGGATCGGTGATGCCCAGCAGGCCGGCGCACAGGCCAACCAGCACATTGCCCAGGATCTGGCCCAGAATCATCAGTGCCAGCGCGATCAGGCAGACCGCCCAGATCATGTGGCGGACAGGCTTGCGGACCCGGGGCTGCTGCTCCGGGGTCTTGACGGATTCATCCATCGTGGTTCCTCCTTATTCAGATACATGATCGGAAAACGCCGCCCTGAAAGGGCGGCGTATAGTTTTGTCTCTGTCAGCCGACGAGCTTGGAGAAGAAGCGCAGCTGCGCCTCGTTGGCGTCGGTCTGCTCGGTGATGAAGGCGCTGACGTCCTCGTTCTGCAGATCGCTGCGGGCAATGAGGTTGCTGTACAGCTCGCCCTCACCGACGAAGTAGATCAGGTGGTAGCCGGCGTAGGAGCCGTTCTCGCCGTAGACCACGCCCAGATCGCCGCTCTTGTGGGGGGCGAAGCAGAAGTCGTTGAACTCGGTGACCGTGGCGTTCTTGTACAGGTTCTCGTACAGGCCGCCGGTGGTGTTGGAGCCCTCGTCCTGGGAGTACTGGTTGGCCAGGGCGGCAAAGCTGTCCTCGCTGCGGTCGGTGGCATCGAACTCGTCCATGATCTCGTTGATGCGCTCGAGGGCGGCCAGCTTGGCCTCCTCGGAGTAGGTGCCGTCCTCAGAGGCCTCGGCCTTGATGAGGATGTGGCGGACGCTGACGGTGGGATAGTGGTTGTCGTCGCGGTTCAGGAACAGGGCCACATAATAGCCCTCGGCGTTGGCGTCCTCCAGGACGGTGATGTCGCCGCTCACGCGTGCGCTGTCGCGCAGCCACTCGCCCAGATCGCCCAGGCCGCTGCCCACGGCGCTGCGGCGCTGCACGGGCGCGGCGGTGTCGTCCTCGGCCTCAAGGGCGGCGGCAAAGCGCTCGGACAGATCGTCGATGTCGGCGCCGTCCCGGAAGGACATGGCGATGGCTTCGGCGGTCATGCGGGCCTCGAGCATGGTCTGCTCGGTGGCGCCGTCCTCGGTGGTGCCGCTGACGTAGTAGTAGTCGTAGTCATAGTAGTCGGCCGAGCCGTTCAGGTTGGCATAGTACTCCTCCAGCTGCTGCTCGTCGTAGCTCAGCGAGTCGGCGTACAGGTCAATGACCTTGGAGGCCAGGGTGCCGTCCTCCACCAGGGAGCGGACCAGCTTGGCGGTGGCGCCGGTGCCGTACTGGGCGGCGAAGAAGTTGTCCAGGCGGGAGAAGCCGTTGCGCTGGGCGCTGATGCGGGCGTCCTCGAAGTCGGCGTCGATGTCGGCAAGCTCGCTCTCATCCAGGGTAATGCCATTGGCGTTGGCATAGGCCTTGAGCGCGTAAATCTGGCGGACGCTGCTCAGCGCGCCCTGGAGGAAGTAATCGCGCCAGGTGCTGCCCTCGCCCTCGCCCAGGAACATGCAGTCCTGGTTGCGCAGCGCGCTGATGTTGCCGCTGGTGTCCAGGCCGAAGACGCTGGCGTAGCTGCCGTTCTGGTTGAGGAAGGTGTAGTACTGGTTGACGTAGTAGTAGCTCAGCTGGGCGGGCGAGAGACGCACGCTGCCCACGGTGGCTGCGGTGGTGTGCTTGTAGAGGAAGCCCGTGTTCAGCAGGATCGCCACCACCAGCAGCAGCACGACCAGGATCGTGCCGACGGTCCACTGGCGCTTGCTCTTGGCGGCTTTCTTTTCAGCCTCCTGCTGGGCGAGCATTTTCTTGTCCGTGCCGGCCTCACGGGCGGCGGCGCGGTTTTTTCTTTCCGTTGATGCGCTCATTGCATTCATCCTTTTTTGTGTGTGATACATGGCCCGCTTCCCCGCAGGGGGAAACAAGCTGAAATATTATAACGCAAAGCGCCGTGCGATTCAAGAGAAAAAGAAGAAAAGTACGCCCTCGCCGGCGGAATAGTCCGGCAAGGCAGCGCATAGAATGAAGGTATGCTGCATCAAGGAGGGTCGGAACATGGAAAAAGACGTCGACGACTTCATTTTCGAGGACTGCGACTGCGCCGTCAGCAGGCGCTAAGCGCGCCCGTCCGGCGAACGTTGGTCGGAAAAGAAAAAATCCGGAACTTTCGTTCCGGATTTTTTCTTGTCTTGTAATCTTGGCAAACAGCGGTGTTTGCCGAAAAAATTACTTGAGCTCGACAGTGGCGCCAACGCCTTCGAGCTGGGCCTTGAGGGCCTCGGCGTCTTCCTTGGAGATGCCTTCCTTGATCTTGGCGGGGACGCCTTCGACAAGGGCCTTCGCCTCGGCCAGGCCGAGACCGGTGATGCCGCGGACTTCCTTGATGACCTTGATCTTCTCAGCACCGAAGCTGGTCATG
>ONSQ01000055.1:0-5141 GCA_900320465.1 uncultured Eubacteriales bacterium | reverse complement strand
CTCAGCAGCGGCGACGGCGGGGCCGGCGGCGACAGCAGCGGCGGAGACACCAAAGGTGTCCTCGAGGGCGTGGACGAGCTCGCTGAGCTCAAGAACGGTGAGACCCTTGATCTCTTCGATCATGGCGGTGATTTTTTCGCTCATTTTAAAATTCCTCCAAATTTTTTCTTTGCGCTGAATTACTCAGCAGCCTCTTCGGCAGGAGCGCTCTCCAGAGAGCCGCCCTTCTGCTCGAGAATCTGGCCGAGGCAGACGGCCAGGCCGGTGATGGGTGCGATCATGGTGCCCAGAACCTTCGCGTACAGAGCGTCCTTGGAGGGCAGCTCGGCGATCTCGGCGGTCTCGGCGTCGCTCAGAATCTGGCCATCCATAAAGGCGGCCTTGATGTTGAAGCGATCGTTGAGCTTCTTGGCGTAATCGCTGATGATACGGAAAGGTGCGATGGGATCGCCAGTAGTGGTTGCCAGAGAGGTCGTGCCGTTGAGCACGTCGTCCAGACCGCTCATTCCGAGAGAATCCAGAGCCTTTCTGGTCAGGGTGTTCTTGACGACCGAATACTCGATGCCTTCCTTGCGCATTTCGGCACGCAGAGCGGTATCCTCGAGAACCGTGATGCCACGGTAGTCAACCAGGATGCCGGCGCCCGCGGACTTGATACGCTCGGCCAGAGCCTCGACGATCGCCTGTTTTTCGCTGAGAACCTTTGCGTTCGGCATGTGTGTATTTTCACCTCCACACGATTGATGGCGCCCAAAAAGAAAACCCCTGCATCCGAACGGACGCAAAGGCACAATAACAATGAAAGCTCGATTGTTCTTGTCCTCGGCAGGACTTACGGCGAGTTTCGCCACCTGCTGTCTTCGGAGCGCTCGTACACTATACCCCATCAGAGGACCAAAGTCAAGCTTTTTTTCAAACTTTTTGCCGCCTTTCCCGGCTCTTTTGTTGACATGGCGCCGGGCGGGTGCTACAATGGCTGCACGTCCGCCGTTCCGGGCGGGATCCTTCGCGCCGGGAGGCGTTTTTTTATGTCCTTCGACTTTGCCTTTGTCCTCAACAGCGTGCTCTTCGGCGTGGGACTGGCCATGGACGCCTTCAGCGTCTCGGCCGCCAACGCCCTCTCCGCGCCGCACATGCCGGCGTGGGAGCGCTTTCGCATCGCCGGCACCTTCGCCCTGTTTCAGATCGCCATGCCGCTGGTGGGCTGGTTCTGCGTGCGCACCGTCGCCGAGCGCTTTATCGCCTTTCAGCGCTTCATCCCCTGGATCGCGCTGCTCCTGCTGCTGTACATCGGCGGCGGCATGCTGCGCGAGGGGCTAAAGGGCGAGGAGCGTCAGGCCGAGGAGCAGACGCTGTCCCACGCGGCGCTGCTGATGCAGGGGCTGGCCACCTCCATCGACGCGCTGTCGGTGGGCTTTACGATCGCGGATCTGGGCTTTGCCTGGGCCCTGGGCGAGTCGCTGATCATCGGGGCGGTGACGCTGCTGATCTGCCTGTTCGGCCTGTTCCTTGGCCGCAAGGTGGGCGAAAAGCTCCGCCGTGCCGCGCCCATCGTGGGCGGCGTGATCCTCATCGCCATCGGCGTCCGTATCTTCCTGGGCGGGGTTTTATAATACGATAACAATAATAATGAAAAGGATCGGCGCATGCGCCGATCCTTTTTTTGCTTTCTCTTGGCTTCAGTTCTCGCCGAAATCGCAGAGCAGCCAGGCAAAGCCGCCGCTCGGTATGGTCAGGGCGCGCGTGTCCGCCGCCGCGCCGGTGAGCAGGTCGCGGAACTCGCCCAGCTCGTTGACGCACACGGTCTTTTCCGTTTCACCGAAGTTGATCAGCGCCAGCAGCTTTTCTCCCCGATAATAGCGCCCGATGCCCAGGACGCTGTCGTCGCGGGTGTCCAGAAGCCACACGTCCGCGGCTCCGTCAAAGACCCGGTGGGCGGCGCGCAGCTGCTCCAGAGTGCGGATGCCGGTGAAGATCCGGCCCTCCGGCGTGTCGGGATCGGCGCGCTTTTCCGCCGCCGCCCAGTCCATGTCGCCCCGGTGGAGATAGCGGCTGTCCGCGGCCTTGAGGGGGTCGTCATGGTAGCCGTAGTCGTTCTCCCGGGCGATCTCGTCGCCGCTGTAGAGCACCGGGATGCCGCTGAGACTGAACATGTAGGCGTGCAGGCTCAGATCCAGGCGCAGCGCCCAGTCCAGCATGGCCCCGTCGTGCTCACGGCGGGCGGTCTCCACCCCGCATAGGGAGGCGGTGGTGCCGCACAGCCGCGCGTCCCCCAGGCGGGGATCGTCGTTGTACAGCTCGCCCCGGGCGGGACTGCCGGGCCACTTGCCGGTCAGATAGTCGTTGAGGAACTTCTTGTGCGCCACCTCTTCCATACCGAAGCGGCCCAGGAACTCATAGTCCAGACCCCAGCCGATGTCGTCGTGGCAGCGCAGGTAGTTCAGAAAGCCGTACTCCCGGGGCAGGGCGAAGACCTGGCCCAGCTGGTGGCGCAGCAGGCGCACGTCCTTGGTGGCCACGGTGTGCCAGGTACTGGCCATGGTGGTGACGTTGTAGAGCAGGTGGCACTCCGGCTTTTCCACCGTACCGAAGTAGGGCACCACCTTGCTGGGCTCCATGACCACCTCGCCCAGCAGCAGCGTGCCGGGGCACACCACCTCGCAGGCCAGGCGCATCATCCGCACCAGCGTGTGGACCTGGGGCAGGTTGCGGCAGTTGGTGCCCAGCTGCTTCCAGATGTAGGGTACCGCGTCCAGCCGGATGATGTCCACCCCCCGGTTGCAGAGGAAGAGCATGTTCTCGGTCATGTCGTTGAACACGACGGGGTTGGCGTAGTTCAGATCCCACTGGTAGGGGTAGAAGGTGGTCATGACCACCTTGCCCGCCTCCTCGCACCAGGAGAAGTTGCCCGGCGCGGTGGTGGGAAACACCTGGGGCACGGTCTTTTCATATTCGTTGGGGATCGTCCAGTCGTCGTAGAAGAAATAGCGCGCGCGCATCGCCTCGTCCCCCGCGCGGGCGGCTTTGGCCCAGGCGTGATCCTCGCTGGTGTGGTTCATCACAAAGTCCAGGCACACGGAGATGCCGCGGCGGTGGCAGTCCCCGGCCAGGTCCGACAGGTCCTCCATCGTGCCCAGCTCGCGCTGTACCCGGCGAAAGTCCGCCACGGCGTAGCCGCCGTCGCTGCGGCCGGCGGGGCTCTCCAGCAGGGGCATCAGGTGCAGATAGTTGACGCCGCACTCCTGGATATAGTCCAGCTTTTCGCGCACGCCGCGCAGCGTCCCGGCAAAGGCGCTGACATACATCAGCATGCCCACCAGCTCGTGGCCCTTGTACCAGGCGCTGTCCTGCTCCCGCGCCGCGTCGATGGCGCGCAGTTCGGCGCTCCGCGCCCTCCACATGCGCTCGAGCATGGCGCAGAAGTAGCCGTAGGCCGCCTCGTCGGGGCCGTACAGGGATGTGTAGAGCGCGCGCAGCTCCTCCTCGTGCAGCGCCATCCGGCGGCGGAATATGTTTGTTCCGGTTTTTTTGCCCATGGTCCTGGTCCTCCCGGTTTGTCTGTTGTTTCGTCTGCATTCTACCATAGAAAGCCGGCGGAGGAAAGGCCCCTCGGCCATTTTCCGAAGAATCGGAGAAAGAAGCGGGGTCGTCGTCCTCAGCCCTCCTCCAGGAGGAGCCGCAGCATGCGCCCGGGGTTTTCCATAAATTTCTTTGTGAGCTGGAAATGCTCGGTTTCCTCGTACTTCACATGCGCCAGCCCCGTTTCGGAAAAGCGGATGATATCCGCGTCCGGCAGGGTGATGAGAATCGGAGAGTGGGTGGAAATGATGAACTGGGCGCCGCGGCGGGCCAGCGCGTGAAGATCCGCCATCAGCCGCAGCATGCGCATGGGCGAGATCGCCGCCTCCGGCTCGTCGAGAAGGAACAGACCGTCCGGGGAAAAGCGGTTTTCCACCAGGGCGAGAAAGCTCTCCCCGTGGGAAAGGCTGTGCAGGGAGCGTCCCCCATAGGAGTTGAGCACCTTGCTGTCCATGGAGTCCAGATAGGTGGCGGCGTTGTAGAAGCTCTCGGAGCGCAGGAAAAAGCCGTCGTCATGGCTGCCGATCCCCCGCACCAGATGGACGTGCTCGTGCAGCGAGGCGTGGGAGTCCGCGGTGGAGAAGCGGTAATTCTTCGTCCCGCCCTCCGGATTGAAGCCCGCCGCGACCGCGACGGCCTCCAGCAGCGTCGATTTCCCCATCCCGTTTTCCCCGACGAAAAAGGTGATCGGCTTTGTCAGCGCAAGGCCCTGCTCGCGGATGATCTGCCGGACCGCCGGAAGCCGGGCGTAGTAGGCGCTTTTCGGGATATCCCCGTCGATGCGGATCTCGCGGATATCCAGGGTGCTGAATGCGTTTCCCATGTCGATCCCCCTCCCGGGAGCCGGGCGGTCTTTCCCCCTGGCTCCCCTCCCGTACAAGGATAGCACACTGCCTGTCCCATTGAAAGGTCTTCGTTTGGCCCCGCCGCCTGTCTTTGTGAACAACCGAACTTCGGCATGCAAAGGCCACCGGCGGAAGGACCGCAAAAGCGATCCTCCCGCCGGTGGCCTTTGATCCGGGATCAGGCGAAAGTGACCCGGAGCTCCTGCTCCAGGGTTTCCCTGGAGCTGCCGCTCAATCGCTGGACGGAGGCCGCGATCCGGGATTCCGTGGAGCAGTTCATCCTGGACAACGGCCGCCCGCCCCTGCGGACGGACTTCAAGAAGAAGTGCCTCCCGCCCCATTCAGTCATCAAGCGCCGCTTCGGTTTGACACTGCAGGAGTGGCTGGATCAGAACTACCCGACCGAGAAAACACCCCTCGACGAGCTCTACGCCCAGGCGACACAGGAGTTTATCAAGGAATATCTGCGCATCCAGCCGGTCAGCGCCGAGGACTACAACGCCCGCCGCACCCATCCGTCCCGCGGCTGGTACGCCATCGCACGGACATCGCGCTTAAACGCGATGTCCGTTTATGCAGAAAAAACCTGAACCGGTTAACCATGGCTGTGCTTCTGAGGAACGGCCATCGTCTGCCGTATTACAGCCGCAGTCCGCCGTTTACGTCGATGACCTGGCCCGTGACGAAGGAGGATTCTTCGGAAGCGAAGAACAGCAC
>ONSQ01000108.1 GCA_900320465.1 uncultured Eubacteriales bacterium | reverse complement strand
GGCGGGGTGCTTGATGTGGTCGTTGAGCTGCTCCCAGATGTACTGGGTGCCTTCCTTCCAGGTCCAGAGGTTGACCTTGACGAAGTTCATGCAGGTCTGGTAGTCAAGGTACTTCAGAACGTAGGCGGCGGGGATCTCATCAAAGTAGCCGTAGCCGAAGGAGGTGAACGGTCCGATCCAGATCTTCTGCACCAGAGGAACGCCGTTCATTTCGCAGAACTGCTTGAACGGGAGCGCCAGATCCTTCAGGTTGGGGTTCACGCCCTCGACCTTCTCACGGCCCGGGGTGACGGCGTAACCGTCGTAACGGCCCTCGGCAACGCCGCGGTGGCCGTTGAGGTCATAGCCTTTGTACTTGGTCTCGAGCAGTTCGCCGAACTTCTTGAGCTGGCCCTTCATCTTGAGCAGCCAGGGGTTCTTGATGATGTTGCCGAGCGTGCGGGCAAAGGGCTCGATCACGTCGCCGTTGGCGTTCTTGTAGTTGCGGTTGAGCTGGGGGCCGTCGTGAGTGATGCCGCAGAACTCTTCCACATCGTGAACAGCATAGTAGGAGGGAACGCCCATGATGGCGCCCATCTCGTAGCGTCTGCCGTTGTAGTGGGGGCTCCAGCACTTGCCGCCGACGCGGTCGTTGCGCTCGAAGATCACGTAGTTCTCATAGCCTTTTTTCTCCAGATACATGCCCGCGGAAAGACCGGCAGGGCCGCCGCCGATGATGGCGATGCGAGTGTTCTTGTCCATACTATTCCTCCGTTTGTTTTTTGTTGGTTCGTTGAAAAGTTGCTTTTGCTCATATATAATCATTATACAACATGTCCCCAGAAAAAGCACTATATAATTTCATAAATCTGTCGTAAAAATCGGCTAAGTTGCTCAAAAATCGCCGTCCGAGGGACGGCCTTTTTTCAACTTGGCTCTTTTATTGCGGGCACGACTGTGGTATAGTAAAAAAGGAAAAAGGCGCGTGATGCGCACCCGGAAAAAAAGAAATACGGAGGTAGCCACCGTGCGTTTTGATAGCTTTGCCCATCTGCTCTCCCACTATGCCGAAACAAGCGCCGACGCCCCCGCCCTTCGCTTTGAGGACAGAACGCTGAGCTACGCCGAGCTCTATGAGCGGGTACAGATTCGTGCCGGGGAGCTCAAGGCCGGCGGACGGACCTGCCTGGGCCTTCTGTGCGACGGCAGTCTGGACAACGTGATCGAGCTCTTTGCCGCGAACCTGGCGGGTATGCAGCTGGTGATGCTCGACGCCTCGCTGGACGACGAGATCCTCAAATCCCTGATCCGCTACACCGATGTGGACGCCCTCTGGGGCGACGAGGACAGCTGCGAGGAGCTGTCTTTGGCGCTGATGGCGGGCGTGAAGGACGGAGGAGGCAAGATCCTCTTTTTCACCTCCGGCACGACGGAGCGCTCGAAGGCCGTCGTGCTGACCGATCACAGCCTGTGCCAGAGCGCGTACAACGGCTCGGCCAAGCTGCCCCTGAGTGCGGACGACACGCTGCTGTGCCTGCTGCCGCTGGGCCACGTGTTCGGCTTCGTGTGCGGCCTGCTGTGGGGCCTGAGCTGCGGGGCCTGCGTGGCGCTGGGGCGCGGGCCGCGGCACTATCTGGACGACTGTGACTTCTATAAGCCCACGGCGGTGTCCGTGGTGCCGATGCTGCTGGGCTTTCTGCTCAAAATGCGCTGCATCAACAGCGAACTGAAGCTGGTGCTGGTGGGCGCGGGCGACTGCCAGCAGGCCATGCTCTCCGCCGCCGCGGCGATGGGGCTGCGCGTCAGCTTCGGCTACGGGCTGACCGAGACCAGCTCGGGCGTGGCCATCTCCGTGGGGGACGATCCCTATGCCATGGAGATCTGCCCCGACGACACCATCACCCTGGCGGAGGACGGGGAGATCCTGATCCAGGCCCCCACCTGCATGATGCAGGGCTATTACAAGCGCCCCGACGCCACAAGCCAGGTGCTGCGCAACGGCGTGCTGCATACCGGCGACCTGGGCGCGTTCGACGCCAACGGTCGGCTGCACATCACAGGACGGAAAAAGGACATCCTGGTGCTGCCGGACGGGACGAAGATCTTTCTGCCGGAATACGAGTCCGCGCTGATGCAGGCTCTGGGCCACACGGAGCTGGCCGTGACGCTGCGGGGCGAGAGGCCAGTGCTGGTCTATTCCGGCGAGGCCGAGGCCGCGGACATCGGCGAAAAGCTGAGGGCGATGATGCGCTCGCTGCCGCGCGGCCAGCAGCTCTCCGACATCCTGATCACAGACCAGCCGCTTCCCCGGACGGCTACAGGAAAAATAAAACGCTGGGAACTCCAGCAGAAAGTAGGACTATTATGACCAGACAGGACGTGCTTGAACAGACCAAGAAAGTAATCTACGACTGCTTCCCCGACATGGCCGACATGGATCTGCAGGAGGACAGCGTCATCAACACCGAGACCGCCATCGACTCCATGGGTTTCGTGCTGGTCATCTGCAAGCTGGAGGCGCTCTTTGACGTGCGCATCCCGGAACGCCAGTGGAAGAAGCTGCAGACGCTGGGCGACGTGGTGGATGCCATCTACAAGCGCATCAAATGAACGTCTATTCCACAGAAATTCAGCTCAAAAGCAAGGACGTGGATATGTACCGGCGCCTGCGCACCTCGGAGCTGTTCCGGCTGCTGCAGGAGGCCTCGATCCGCCACACGGAGCTTTTGGGCATGGGCCGGGACAAAACGCTGGACCGCGGCATCCTGTGGGTGCTGCTGATGCAGCGCGCCGAGATCGTCCGCATGCCGGAATATGACGAGCACATCGTGCTCAAAAGCTGGCCGGGCAAGACCATGCACCTGCTCTTCCCGCGCTATTACAGTCTGGAGACCGCGGACGGCGAGCAGCTTTTGAAGGCCAGCGCCATGTGGAGTCTGGTGGATGAGAAAAGCCGCAAGGTGGTCTTTCCCGAAAAATACGGCGTCGTCATCGAGGGCACCGTCACCGGCGAGGAGATCGCCATGCCCTCATCCGTGCGCAGACAGGACACCGACAGCGAGCGGGACTTCACCGTGCCCTACAGCTTTGTGGATCTCAACGGCCACATGAACAATACCCGCTATTTTGATCTGGCGGAGGACTGTGTGGGCCAGGCCGAAGCGGGAAGAAAGCTCCGGGCCGTGAGTGTGGAGTATCAGAACGAGGCGCGGCTCGGCGAGACGCTGCATCTGCGCTGGGGCGGCACGGAGGGGAGCTATTTCCTCGCCGGCGAGACCGAGCGGCCGGTGTTCCGGATGAAGCTCTCCGCAGAGCATAATGGACATATATGGTCAAGGAGCCCAACGCCGTATGGCACAATTCTGGCCGCAAAGATTGTCTTGTTTTTATTGGGTATCAGTATGAGCATAAAAAAACGCGGGGCGAGCTGCCCCGCGTTTTTCATATGCAATTTGATTCAGCTGAGCTTCAGCGTCCAGGAGGCGGTTTCGGCCTCGCCGTGGGCGTTCTCGCCAAACACGCTGACGCTGCCGTCGGCGTGAACGACAGCGAAGTGGGTGCCGCCGGCGGCGATGGCCACGGCGTCCGTGACGGCGGAGAAATCCAGCGCGTCGCCGCTGCGGAAGAAGTGGGCGCTCACGCAGCCCCGGGAATCCAGACCCAGGATGGCGGTGCCGCTGGCTGAGAGAGCCACGATATCCGACCAGGCGGACAGATCGAAGTTGGTGGAGACCACGCTGCCGTCGGCCAGGGCGGCCACGGCGTAGCCGGTGTTGACGGCCAGGACCTCGGCGCCTTTCAGGGCGTCCAGACCCTTGAGGGTGGGATAGGACCAGACGCTGCCGTCGGTGCGCAGCGCGGCCAGGTTGTAGGAGCCGCCCGCCACGGCGCGCAGGGCGCTCCAGGCCGAGGGCTCGGCATAGTTGTTGACGCCGCAGCACAGAAGCGTGCCCTGACGGGTCAGACCGAAGGTGGCGTAGTCCGCCGCGGCCACGGCCACCACGCCGCGCCAGTCGGCGGTGGCGCACTGACCCTCGGTGGCGCGGCCGACGGCGCTGACGCTGCCGTCGCTGTGCAGGGCCACGGTGTGATAGGCCCCCGCAGCCACGGCCACCACGTCGTGGAGGGCGGCCGTGTCACACTGGCCGAAGCTGTTGTCGCCGCAGGCCACGACGCCGCCGTCCGGCAGCAGGCCCACGGTGTGGTAGAAGCCAACGGCAATGACGCCCGCGGGCAGGGAATCGCGCACACGGGAGAGGGCGAGCATGTGCTCCCGATCCTCGCGGCTGAGCCCGCGCATGACCGTCAGCGCCTCCTCGGCGTCCTCGATGCCGGTGACGGCCACGGCCAGGAGCCGCAGACGCTCCGCGCTGTCGCGGTAGAGGCCCAGCTGCTCGTAGAGCTCGGCGGCCTCGGAGACGGCGCCGGCGCTGTCATAGGCCAGGGCCTTTTGATACAGACATTCGCTGGCGCGCTCCGGCGCGTCCTCATAGGCGCCCAGGGCGGCAAAGGCGGCGGCCGCGCCGTCGTAATCCCCGGAGGCAAAGAGCGCGTCGGCCAGCAGATAGGAGCAGCGCGCGGCCTTGGCCTCGGCATCGGCATAGCTGCCGGCGTTGGCGTACTTCTCCAGCGCGGCGGCATAGTCCCCGGCGGCAAAGGCCGTCTCGGCCTCCGCGTAATCGCAGCGGACGGAATAGCGCTCGGCCAGCGCCTCGTCGTCGATGCGGGCAATATAGCGGCGGGCATCGGCGGTCTCGCCCCGGGCGATCAGGTCCTCGATGCGGGACAGACGCTCCTGGGGGATGCGCTCGCGCAGCACCAGGGCGCCGGAGAGCAGCAGGAAAAACAGCGCCGTTGCAAGCAGCATCACGCGCCCCACCTGGGAGCGGATGGCTTTTTGGTTTTCGTGATCCATAGCGGTAACTTCCTCAGAAGCGGAAATAGATGAAGGGGTTGTAGCTCTGCCCGACCAGGAAGAGCAGCGAGGCCACAAAGAGCAGCACCGTGCAGACAAGGCCCACAACGCTGCGCGTACGCTCGCCCAGACGGCGGGCAACGGCCGGGACCACCGGAAGACTCAGCACCCAGGCCAGAAGCGGATAGAAGCTGTACTTGCGCGCCACCGCCGCGGCGGCGGCGTCGGACAGACCGGAGACGCCCACGCCGAAGAGAGCCAGCACATGCTGGGCCATGGCGGAGAGGTCCGTGTAATAGAACACGACCCAGGAGATCATGACCAGCACGAAGCAGACAAACCAGCGCAGGAGCCGGGGAACGTGCGCCAGCACGTCTTTGAGCACATAGCGCTCCAGCACCAGCAGCACGGCAAAGTACAGGCCCCAGAGCACGAAGTTCCAGCTGGCGCCGTGCCACAGACCCGTCAGCGCCCAGACCACGGCGATGTTGCGGATGGTGCGCGCCCGGCCGCAGCGGCTGCCGCCCAGAGGGATGTACACATAGTCGCGGAAGAAGCTGCCCATGGAGATATGCCAGCGGCGCCAGAACTCCGTGACCGAGAGCGAGGCGTAGGGGAAATCAAAGTTTTCCTTGTAGGTGAAGCCCAGAGCCTTGCCCAGGCCGATGGCCATGTCGGAGTAGGCCGAGAAGTCAAAATACAGCTGGATGGTGTAGAGAAACGCGCCCATCCAGGCACCCGCCACAGACATGGCCGCGCCGGTGCCCGCCAGGGTCAGCTCGCCCAGGGCGGCGCCGCAGACGTTGGCCAGCAGCACCTTTTTGGCAAGACCCTTGACAAAGCGCTGCATCCCGGCGGTGAAATCGTCGGGCAGGACGCTGCGCTCGCCCAGCTGGGCTTCAATGTCGGCGTACTGGACGATGGGACCGGCGATCAGCTGGGGGAAGCAGCTGACGTACAGCAGCAGCCGCAGCGGACTGCGCTGGGCCTGCGCCTTGCCCCGGTACACGTCCACCGAGTAGGTCAGGATCTGGAAGGTGTAGAAGGAGATGCCGATGGGCATGCGCGGCGCCTCCATCCGCCAGGACAGACCAAAGAGGGCGGCAAAGCTGTTGAGGAAAAAGGCGCTGTATTTGAAATAGAGCAGAAAACTCAGCGAGACCGCCACGCCCAGCGCCAGAATCAGCTTGCGGCGGCGGGGGTCATGGGAGCGCTCAATGGCCGCGGCGCAGAAATAGTTCACCAGCGTGGCGGCGATCATGGCCACGATCCACACCGGTTCGCCCCAGGCGTAGAACAGAAGCGACATCACCAGCAGCACGCCGTTGCGCCAGCGCAGCGAGCTGCGCACAAAATACAGCGCAAAGAGCAGCGGCAGGAAGAGCAGTAAAAATGTCAGGCTGGAAAAGACCATGGCGAAAAAACCTCGTAAGGCAGATCAGTAATGCAGATCGAGATAAGCGGACATGCGGGACTGGATGTTGTCGGAGTAAAAACGGGCGTTGGTGCTCCAGACCACATAGATGTCGTCCACGTCATAGGCGGCGATATAGTCCCCGATGTTGCCGCCGGACAGGTTCACCGAATAGAAGTTGTCGCGCACGTCGGTGGAAATGATCTGGTCATAGTAGGGCGCCAGATAGGGGATGAGCGGGATCGTGAAGCAGTCGCCCACGATCAGCGCCCGGCGGCCCGTGTGGAAGCCGCCCTCAATGAGACGCCAGGGACCCTTGTGGCCGCCGAGGAAGCCCACATAACCGCCCTCGGACATGGTGAAGGTGGTGCGCTGACGCTGCGTGATGTAGTTGAGGAAATAGCTCTCGGCCGGGGAGATGGCCGCCATGATCTCGATGGTCTCGGGACCGTAGCGCATCTGGGCGAGCTTGTCGGTGGAATAGGCGATGTTGTCGTGCTTATAGGACAGATAGTAGCAGTACTGGTCGTAATCCGCCGGGGCGATGCCCTGGAGCCGCATCAGCTCGTCCGCCGTCAGACTGGCCGCGATGGCGTGCCAGTGGTAGTCCTGGGTGGGGTAGAGGGCGGTCTTGCTGTTGTTCAGATAGGGACTGAGGATCGCCATGTCGTCCACCACGGTCACACCCTCGCCCACCAGGGGCTGCAGCACCTCCACCAGGTCGGTGCCCCAGTCGGTATACTTTGTCTTGCCGATGACGTTGTTGGCGATGTCCGCCACCTGCGGCGCGAAGAAATACAGGTGGCCGTCCTCGGGCAGCTTGGCGCGGTAGCGGTCCAGCAGCTCGGCAAAGCTCTGCATGGCGTCGGCCGGGTAGGTGAAGAGGACCTCCCGCGCGCCGTCCGACCGCTCCAGCCAGACGGAGACGTCCCGGGCCTCGGCGCGCGGTGCGGCCGGGGCGGGGGTTTCCTCGGTGCTCTGAGCGGGAGAGCCCTGCGCCTCGACGGCCTGCTCGCTTTCCAGCAGCTGTTCAAAGGCGGCGGCCTGCTCGGCGCTCTCGTCCCAGAGACGCTCGTCCTCCACCACGCCGGTCACGGGACCGTCGTCGGGCAGCGCGGCCAGGGACATGACGCCGTCATGAAAGCTGGCGGCCTCGTCCCGGAAGAAGAAGGCGTCGGAGAGATAGGACTCAAAGCCGTCCATGAAGCCGCCGTCGGCCACGGAGGAGGCGCTGAGCGCGGGGAAAGCGCTGAGCATGCGGTTTTCCGAAACCGACACGCGCTCAGACTTGTCCACAAACAGCAGCTCGCAGACACCCAGCGTGAACAGCGACAGCAGACACAGATAGATTACAGTAAAAGAAATGCGTTTTTTCAAGGCAATACCCTCATTTATCCACAGCCCGGCAGGGCGAAAAATCGACAGGGGGAGTATAACACAGTTGTCGCGCAGGAACAAGGCGCTGCGCCTCATGCGCGCGGCCAGAGCATGCAGATCCGTGAAGCGGTCGTAGAGAAGATCCTCGCTGAGGATGCCGGCCTTTGTCCCCGGCGGCAGGTGCAGCTCCCGGTCCGAAAACCAGTCGTCGCTGCCGTAATAGGCAAAGAGCGCGGCGATCTCGTCCATGGCGGCGTCCAGCGCGTCCAGGTCCGGCACCAACCGGTCCGACAGAGAGGCACAGCGGTCGGCGCAGTCCTCCAGACGCGCGATGCGCTCAAGCGCCCTGCTCTCATCCAAGGTATCCATATGGCGCAGCTCCTTCTCACCCAGACTCTTATACTAAAACCTAATAGAAATCAGACAATCTTTGCGGCTGGATTTGCGCCATACCGCGTTGGCTTTCTTGACCATATATCTCCATTATGCTCTGC
>ONSQ01000053.1:448-13791 GCA_900320465.1 uncultured Eubacteriales bacterium | reverse complement strand
GACACGATCAAGATGTCCATCCTGGGCACGGTCATCGGCTGTCTGCTGGCGCTGCCGGTGTCGGTCCTGGCCTCCACGAACATTGACAAAAGCCGCGTGATCGTCAGCGTCCTGCGCTTTATCCTGGCGCTGATCCGCACGCTGCCCACCCTGGTGATCGCCCTGGTGTGCTTCGGCATCGTGGCCAAGATGCTCTACGAGAGCATCGAGACCATCGACATGGGCCCCTTTGAGGCCATGGAGGCCATGGGCGCCAACAAGTTCCAGGCCTTCTGGTCCGCGTGCGTGCCCCAGATCCTGCCGGTCTACCTCAGCCACAGCCTGTACTGCTTTGAAATGAACGTGCGCGCCTCCGCCATTCTCGGTTACGTGGGCGCGGGCGGCCTGGGTATCACCATCAACGAGCGTATCGGCTGGCGTGACTACGAGGGTCTCGGCATGGTGCTGCTGACGCTGTTCGTTGTGGTCGTCGCCATCGAGTTCCTCAGCGAATACCTGCGCGGCAAGCTGAGCTGAGAGGAGGGACGACATGGCTGAAAAACTGGAAAAAATCGAAAAAGTCATCGATGAAAAGCTGACCGCGGCGGAAATGTACGCCCGCCGTCCCCGCAAATGGTGGCTGTATCTGCTGATCGTGCTCATCCTGGCGACCCTGATCGGCTGGTCCGGCTCCAGCATCGAGTATGAAGGCCTGACCGTCACCGGGCGCAGCGTGGCCCAGGGCGTTATCAGCGGCGTTACCCATCCGGATCTGAAGCTGATGTTCGGCACCGGCGAAACCGACGTGCCTTTCCTGCTGCTGCAGACCATGGCCATCGCCGTGCTCGGCACGCTCTTCGGCGCGATCCTGGCGATTCCCTTTGCCTTTCTCGCCTCCACGAACATCCTGCCCAAGCCCATCGCCTATCTCTTCCGCATCGTGATCCTGCTGATCCGCACGATCCCCAGCCTGGTCTGGGCACTGATGTGGATCCGCGTGACCGGCCCCGGTGCCGCCTGCGGCGTCATCACCCAGTCGGTCTGCTCCATCGGCATGATCTCCAAGATGTATATCACCGCCATCGAGGATCTGGACACCCGCATCCTCGAAAGCTTGGACGCCATGGGCTGCACGCCGTTCCAGAAGATCCGCTACGGTGTCATCCCCCAGCTGACGGCCAGCTTTATCTCCACCACCATCTATCGCTTCGACATCAACCTCAAGGACGCCACGACCCTCGGTATCGTCGGCGCGGGCGGCATCGGCGCCTCGCTGGTGCAGTGTCTCAACTCCCGCCGCTGGGCCATGGTCGGCTCCTTCGTCTGGGGCCTGATGATCCTGGTGCTGATCATCGAATTCCTCTCCACCCGGGTCCGCAAAAAGCTGGCCCGCGGCGAGTAACACCACCTCCAAGCCCTCTGCGCACCCACGCAGGGGGCTTCATCCCGCTTCACAAAGGAACAATTTATGGATCGAAAGCTCACAATCTGCTATACCTCGGATATCCACGGCTACTTTGCCGCCACGGATTATGCCAGAGCCTGCGGGGCTGACACCGGGCTGTGCTGCTGCGCCGCAGGTTTCGTGCATGACGGAAACAGCCTTGTCATCGACGGGGGAGACACGCTGCAGGGCAGCCCCTTCACCTATTGGCTCTACAGCCGCAGCCAGGAGAAAAGCGGCATCGCCGCCCGGGTCATGAACCTGGCCGGGTATCAGTTCGTTACCCTGGGCAATCATGACTTCAACTACGGCACGGCCGAGCTGGAGCGTTATCTGGACGCGCTCGACGCCCGCTGTCTCTGCGCCAATGTCAGCGGCCTTCGCGGCGTGGAGGACACGGCTCTCGTTACGCTCCAAAACGGGCTGCGCGTCGGCATCACCGGCGTGACCAGCCAGTATGTGCCCCATTGGGAGAAGAGCGAAAACATCGCCGGACTGAGCTTCCGCCCGGCCTTCGACGCCGCCCGCGACGCGCTGGAAAAGCTGCGCCGGGCTGGAGCGGAGGTCTGCATCTGCCTGTACCACGGCGGCTTTGAAAACGACGTGAACAGCGGCGCGGTCCTGTCCAATACCGGCGAAAACGAGGGCTGGCGCATCTGCCGTGAGCTGGACTATGACCTGCTGCTCAGCGGCCACCAGCACATGCCGCTGGAAAACCGCAGCTTCTTCGGTACTCACGCCTGTCAACCGCCGGACAAGGCCCGCGCCTGGCTGCGCGTTGAGCTCACGGCAGGGGAGAGCGGCGTGACGGTCAGCTCGTCTCTGGTGGAGCCGGGCGCGGAACGGGAGCGGCAGATCGAGAAGTATCTCGCCCCGTACGAGGCGCAGACGGCCGCCTTCCTTGACACGCCGCTGGGGCATCTGGACACGGCTCTGACCCCGCTCCCGCCGCTGGAGATGGCTCTTCACGGTTCCCTGATCGCCAATTTCTTCAACCAGGTCCAGCTGGAGGCCTCCGGCGCGCAAATCTCCTGTACCTGTCTTGCCAACGAGGTGCGCGGTTTTTCCCGGGACGTGACCGTGCGGGACATCGTGGCCAGCTATGTATTTCCCAACACGCTCAAGACCATCCGCGTGAACCGCGCGGTGCTCAAAGCCGCGCTGGAGCGCAGCGCCGAGTACTTTTCGCTGGATGAGCAGGGGAATGCCTGCATCAGCGAAAGCTTCCTCAAACCCCTTGTGATGCACTACAACTTCGACTATCTCTCCGGCATCGAGGCCACGGCGGAGCTCCGCCGCCCGGTCGGGGACCGCATCACTTCCATCCGCTATGCCGGACACGAGCTGGGGGCGGACGAAACGCTCAGTCTGTGCCTGAACAATTACCGCGCTTCCGGTGCCGGCGGCTACGGCTGCTATGCGCACTGTGAGACGCTGCGCGAGCAGAGCGAGGAAATATCCGAGCAGATCATCGCTTATGTGGATCGGCACCGCAACATCACGGTGGACCGGACACGGTGGCTCACCGTAAAACTCTAATAACTAACCATAGAAGGAGAAGAACATGAACAACAACGTATTCAAGGTCGTCCTGCTGCAGGCGCTGCCCGCCTCCGGCAAATCCGAGGTCCGCAACTTCATGGCCCACGTGGAGGGCGATCGTCTGCGCGACGAGTTCCACATCGGGGCCAATCTCCAACTGGATGATTTCCCCTATGTGCACATGATGCGCCGCATCGACAACGAGCTGCAGGCCATGGGCGAGAGCCGCATCTTCTACCCCGGCGAGGAGCCCTTCACCGACGGCCGGGACTGGGGCACGCTGTGCAACCTGCTCAACGAGGATTACCTGGACCTTATGAACCGCGTTGTGGTCAAGCCGGACTCCACCGCGGAGTATCTCTTCGCCCGGATCGACCGGGCGGGCGAGGGCGCCGGCATCGCGCCGCGTCTGGGTCTGCTGAAGGCCGAGGTCCGCGCCCGGCTCGCCGCCATTCTGGAGAATGAGGCCCGCGCCATGCTGGACGAAAAGCAGAACGCCTACCCTGAGTCCTTCGAGAACAAGACGGTCGTCATCGAGTGCGCCCGCGGCGGCCCGGACGGCTCCTCCATGCCGCTGACCGGCACCTTCGGCTATCAGTACTCGCTGCCGATGTTCTGCCCCGAGATCCTGGAGAACGCCGCGATCCTCTACATCTGGGTCACGCCCGAGGAATCCCGCCGCAAGAACGCCGACCGCGCCGATCCCAACGATCCCGGTTCGAACCTGCACCACGGCGTGCCTATGGCGGTCATGCTGGGCGACTATGGCTGCGACGATATGGAATACCTGGTGGCCAACTCCAAGCCCAACTGCGTCAGCTTTGAGGCCCACGGCCGTCACTGGGACGTGCCCATCGGTATCTTTGACAATCGCGTGGACAAGACCTCTTTCCTCCGTGGCGAGCCGGAAACCTGGGACGCCGACAAGGTGGCCGAGGTGACCGCCGCCATCCGCCGGGCGACCGACAACATGTTTGAGAACTACGGCAAATAAGACGAAACCGAAAGCGGCCGGCCCAAAAGGACCGGCCGCTTTGTGCTGTGAGAATTGTTCACAAACCGTACTTGAAAAAAGCGCAAAAGAACTTATAATAGTAGCATTGATAAGGATTATTAGATGGTGAAAAAGCTTTTCGCCCGATGATCATTATCGTATGCGGAGGTGAGAGGAAGACAGATGAAGAGCGTTTATCTCAGAAACTTTGTCGCCACGGCCACACTGGTCACGGTCAGCTTCCTGCTCACAACCATTGCCTTTATCGGCATTGCCCGCAGCTATGTCATCAACGACTACCAGACCAACATGCAGTCCACCGCGCGAGAGGTTTCGCGTATGGCCGCGGCGGTGGCGGAATACGACAGTCTTCACTCCTGGTCTTTGAGCATGAACCTGAGCTCCATCGCCAACAGCACGGGCAACCATTTGTTCGTGACAGACGATTCGCTGGAAATCGTCTGCTGCTCGGACAAGCGCCCCAGCTGCGACCACATCGGCAGGGCGCTGCCGGAGGAGCTTTTCGACGCCCTGCAGCAGGACGGACGAATGCGCCAGTTTTCCACCCTGGGCGGTCTGTATGCCGACAAGCACTATATCGTCACCGAGCCCGTGCTGGACCGCACCGGCGCCGTGATCGGCTACGCCTTTGTCACCAGCCTCTCTGCCAACATGTTTGGCGCGTGGGAGACCTTCCTGGGCGTTGCCGTGCTGGTGGCCATTGGGGTCTTTTCTCTGGCGCTGATCATCAGCCTGTTTTATTCCAAACGCATGGCCCGGCCGCTGGACGAGATGGCCGCGGCTTCACGCAAATTCGCAAGGGGCGACTTCTCCGTACGTGTAAAACAGGTGGAGGACCCCACCGACGAAATGGGCGCCCTGATCGAATCCTTCAATAAAATGGCCGATTCGCTGGAAAAGGCCGAGGCTCGCCGCAGCGAATTCATCGCCAATATCTCCCACGAGCTGCGCACGCCCATGACGACGATCTCCGGCTTTGCCGACGGCATCCTGGACGGCACAATCCCCAAGGAGGAAGAGGAGAAGTATCTTCGCTCCATCAGTGACGAGACCAAGCGCCTATCCCGCCTGGTGCGTGAAATGCTGGACGTGTCCCAACTGCGCAACCGCGCTTCCGACCCCAGCAAGCGCACGGTGTTCGATCTGACAGAGCTGATTTTGCAGACCTTGCTGAGCTTCGAGAGCCGCGCCACCAAAAAAGGTCTGGATGTGGACCCGCAGCTGCCGGACCAGCACCTGCTCGTCCGGGCCGACAGGGACGGGATCACCCAGGTCATCTACAATCTGATCGACAACGCCGTCAAGTTTGCCTATCCTGACAGCTGTCTGACCATTCGGCTGTATAAGGACGACGGAAAGGCGTATGTCTCGGTGAAGAACTGCGGCGAGACGATCCCGCCGGACGATCTTCCCTTTATCTTCGACCGCTTCCACAAGTCCGACCGGTCCCGCTCCATGGATAAGACGGGCGTCGGTCTGGGTCTGTATCTGGTCAAGAGCATCATCAACAGCCACGATGAAGACATCGCCGTCAAGAGTGAGGACGGCGTTACAGAATTTGTCTTCACCCTGCCTCTGGCGGAGTGAGACGCAGCAAAGAGGGTTAAAAACATGAGCAATTGGTATGTCAGTGAGCAGGACAGCTGGTACGCGCCGCTGCAGCAGACGGTAGCGGAAGCAGCCCCTGAGGCACCGAAGAAAAAGAAGCTGCGCGGTGTGTTCAAGGCGCTGATCGCGGTGGTGCTGGTAGTGGCGTTGATCGTGGGATCGGCGCTGATGTTCCCGAACCGCAGCGCCGCGCAGAGCGTCGACGAGCAGGAGGAGAAGCCCTCCACGCCCTTCGGCCAGTTTATTCTGCCGCCGTCGGACGAGGACGACGGTATGCCGGACAGCTACAGCGACTTTTTCGACAGCTTTTATACGACCACCGACACCGGCAAGACCGAGATCCACATCCGGCAGGCAGAGCTTCCGATTCCGTTCGACTGCCGCGTGTTGCCGGCGGGGGAGGAGCTGAGCCTGCAGGAGCTCTACCGCGGCTGCGCCAAGAGCATTGTGGCCATCTCCGGCTTCATGGACGGCAAGAGCGGCTATAACTGGGGCACGGGCGTCATCCTCTCGGAGGACGGACTGGTGCTGACCAACACCCACGTGATCGCGGACTGCGACCGGGCCACCGTCACGCTGGGCGACGACAGCGAGTATGAAGCCGAGCTGGTTGGCGCGGACTCCATCAGCGACATCGCCGTGCTGAAAATCGAAGCAAGCGGTCTGACTCCGGCCGTCTTCGGTGACAGCACCGTGCTGGAGGTGGGTGACCGCGTCGCAGCCATCGGAAACCCTCTGGGCGAGGAATTCCGGCTGACGCTCACCGACGGCATCATCTCCGGAATCGAGCGCGGTCTGAACTACAAGGGCCACAGCATGAACCTGCTGCAGACCAACACTGCCATCAACGAGGGCAACTCCGGCGGCCCGCTGTTCAACATGTATGGCCAGGTCATCGGCATCACCAACATGAAGATGATGTCCTCGTATTCCAGCATCGAAGGCATCGGCTTTGCCATTCCGTCCTCCACCGTGGCCAAGATCGTCAACACCCTGGTGGTCAGCGGCACCGTCACCGGGCGGCCCTCCATCGGCATCACCGTGGGCGCGATCCCGGACAACGCCAAGGAGCGCTATCAGCTGCCTGACGGGCTGTATATCTCCGCCGTGGCCGAGGGCTCCGATGCTGCGGAAAAGGGCGTAAAGGCGGGGGACATCATCCTCAAGGTCAACGGCGTGGAGGTGTCCACCACGGCCGAAATCTCGGCCATGAAGGATGCGCTGAACGTGGGCGACACCATGCGCTTCACACTCTGGCGCAACGGCGAGATTCTGGAAATCGACGTGATGCTGGTCGATACCAACGACGTATACGGCTGATCGAGGCAGTGCGCAGAAGGCGCCCCGGGTGCAAGCCCGGGGCGCTTCACGTCACCGTTTCAAACGAAAAGGATAGGAAAAACGCGCGGAATGCAGTTTTGCGGTACAAAAGCGGGCGCTTTGATAAAAAGGGAAAATAATACTTGAAATCTCAATGGTAATGTGGTATCATAGGGAGGCTTTGGAGGGTTAGCTCAGCTGGTTAGAGCGTCCGCCTCACACGCGGAAGGTCGACGGTTCGAGTCCGCCACTCTCCACCAAAGCAAGATAATCCGAACCACATCTTCTTAATCGGAGATGGGTTCGGATTTTGCTTTATCATCGATGATTTCCAATCCAGCCGCAAAACCGGTAAGCGCAAATTAAAATAAAGATATGGAGGAAATCATCATGAAGAAATTGTTATCCTTTGAGTTCAACGTCGACACGGCCTGTGTGGAGCTGAGGTATTCCGACGGCTCTATGCTGGCCATCGACTGCGATGGCGTTGAGGACATGTACGCCAAAACCATCCGCCAGCGCTCCGCACTCGACTACCTGGTCTACAATGCTCCGTTGGAATATGCGGAGCTGGTGCTGTGCGGGGATGTGGAGGGGTATTTGAAAATCTGGACATCTCCAGACTTAGAGGACTATAATAATTGACGGGGGAATAATAGACAATGAAGGAAGTTCCATCAAATTAGATTCAAATTGTCGGTATTTTTGAACAATTTCGAGCACTGCAATCGTTGCACTTGCCGATCGTTGTGGTATTATGTAAATTGAGCTGGAATTCTTGACCTAAAGGATCACCCTTTTTATCTGTATTTTTCCAAAGGAAAGCTCATAAACCAAACGAGGAGGAACCATTATGGAAGTCTATTGAGTATAGAAATTCCAGAGGGGACAACTCATCTTGGTGAGTATTGTTTTTCGGACTGTAGCAATTTGTCCAGAGTAGTGATTCCTTCGAGCGTAACGAGTATCGGAGAGTACATATTTATGAATTGCGAAGAATTGAAGGAAATCATTGTTTCCACGGACAATAAAACATTTTGCAGCATGGATGGTGTGCTGTTTAGCAAAGACCGCACACATCTTCTTCAATACCCTTCTGGTAGTGATATAGCTATGTACTCGATCCCTCGCGACGTGATAGCTATTGAAAACCGTTCGTTTTGTGTCGTCAATTACGGCAGTGTGAGCGATATCCACTACGTAGGCGAAGGCGCTGGCAGCAGATGCATCGTGTACTATGTTGACAGCCCTACCGTTGACAACATCTATAAGATCGAGATCGATATAGACCTTGAACCGGATCCCGCCCCTGCGCCGATCCCGGTACCCGTACCCGAACCGGCTCCCGAACCGGAGCCCGCGCCGGAACCCGAACCGGAGCCGGAACCCGAGCCCGAGCCCGAACCGGAGCCGGAATCGGAACCCGAGTCCGAGGAAGCGTGATCATGCACGGAAGCATATGAAACTGTGTGCCTGTGACATTTGTGTGATGCTCCGGGTGCTATCCTGTGACCGTAAAGAAAAAAACGAAAGAGACAGGAGGGAGAACCGCCATGAAAAACATCAACAGGATTTTCCGTTACGCCATCCCCTATTTTTTCCTGATCAACATAGCTGTTATCATCAGCGCCCAGGTGTTCCACAATGATGTTCATTTTGGCCTGGTGCTCAGCCTGATCTGCCCGGTGCTCTGCGGCATTCTGTCCTGGTGTGCGGAGAAAAATAAAAAGAAACAGAAGCGCGTTTATACTGGACATTTGGTGAACAGGTCGAAATAATAATTATAATTGCATTGTAGAAGATGGAAAAGCTATATCAATATAAGGAGGTCAGCATGGAAATCAAAACGTTCAACAGGGGGATAGTCATTTTCAGAGAGGGCGACCCGGGCGATTGCATGTATGATGTCTATTCCGGAAAGGTCGGCATCCCCGCGGCGAAAGATCTTGTATAACGGCTTTCCTCTGTGCCGCTTTTGTGACGGTTGTACTGTTATCCTGTCCTCAGAAACAAAAAACGCAGATAAAGGAGAAAGAACATGAGCATCTTATCCAGGATCCAGGGCTTTCACGCCGCAGGCGAGAGCCCGAATGAGGTCAACACAGAGAAATACGGCGTCCCGGCCCGCTCGATCTACACGGTGCTTGATCCCGGAGATCTGCACCAGAAGATTGAAGTCAAGGACGAGCAGGGGCAGACGCTGTATTGGACAAAGTCCTCGGTTTTTACCTTGAAAGGCAAGACAGACATTTTCGATGCATCTGGTGCACAGGTAGCATATCTTGAGAAAAAACCGATCAGTCTGCATGAAAAGCATTTCATCACCATGGCCAATGGGCAGAAGTTCACGCTGTCCAACGAACTGCTCCACATTATCAAGGACATTACCAATATCGAGGGGCTGGACTGGAAGATCAAGGGCAATATCCTCGGCTTGAATTTTATGCTCTTCGATCAGAATGATGAGCCGGTCGCGGCCATCGGGCAGAAGCTGGCCTCCGTGCATGACCGCTACAGCATCGATCTCTATCAGCCCCGATACGAGAAGATCGTGGTAGCCATCGTGGTCCAACTGCAGAAGATGCTCACGGCTCGCCGGGAGAGTAAAAAATAAAAAACAATAAAAGGAAAACGAATGGGAGGTATTCATCATGAAAAAAATTACGGTGCTTGTCGTATTGCTTGCCCTCATGCTCAGTCTAAGTGGCTGCGGCAATTCGGTATCGGTCGGTGGGTTCTCGTCCAAGTATTTCAACAGCGACGCCTACGATGCGGCCGTCCAGGAGCTTATGACCCACTTCGACAGTCTCGGCGGTTGCACCCCGAAAAAGATCGGGTACGCCGGCGACAAGACTGTGAAGGAGGAGGCGGAGGCCCGCGGCCTTGCCCCCGAACGGATCATCGTGCTCACATCTACCTTTGAGACGGACGGCACAAGCCGCGAAGACGGTCTGGAGTCCAACAAGACCTATGAAGACTACCAGTGGATCCTGACGCGGGAAAATTCCTCCGCCCTCTTCTGGGAGATCCGAGAGCAGGGATGACGGATCGGCTGCCGGCCGTGAAAACGAAATGAACGAAAGGACGGTTGCATAAATGAGCGAAGAAAAAAGCATCAATCTATGATTTGGCTAACGCGAACTTATGCAGCGAGTGCAGCGAGTCGCAGTCCGCCACTCTCCACCACGTCGTCGCAAGCAGCACATCGCTTGCGGCGATTTTTTATGCCCTGCATGAATAGTCCTCTCGCGCTCGTTTCGTTGCTCCTCCGTTCAGAATCAAAACCGCATGATCGCTTCAAGCCCCGTCGACCACTTCGGCATTCCGCTGTGCCTATGTTTTGATTTTGTATAGGAAAGCAGCGTCTTTCGCAGTTGTGCCCGTGAACCATGTGTGGTATAGTGAAAAACGGCGGGGGGAGCAATACCCTGCCATCGAAACGATGGAAAGGTGATGTGCGATGAGCTGGCTTTTCAGGAAAAAGAAAGAGCAGGAACAACCCCTGTATGACCCCGCGCTGGAGGAACCGGTGATCCGCAGCAGCATTTGCACCGGCGAGCGCACCGCGGGCTTCCGCAATCGGACGACCGGGCACTTCCGCGAGTATGAGCTGATCCGGGAGGAAAGCGAGCTGAAGGCCTTCTGCGCGCGCTGCGGCGTGGAGAGCTGCCGGACGATTTATTAGTACGCGCAAATTCATAAATCATCATACATTTATTCACAATTTTGCAATCGCTTTCCAGACGCTTCTGTTATAATAAGCTCACGAAAACCCCATACTAAAGATAAAGGAAAAGGAGAATGCAACATGGATAAAAACAGCGTTAACAGCGTGATGGAAAAGATCAAGGAGCTTGTCAAGAAGGGCAACGTCTCCCGCATTCTGGTCTGCAAGGACGGCAAGGAACTGGTCAACGTTCCCGTCAACGTCGGCATTGTCGGCGGTGTTGTCGGTCTGGCCGCCGCAAAATGGGTCGTGATCGCCGCCGTGCTGGCGACTGTCGGCTTTGGCTGCACCGTTCAGGTCATCCGTGAGGACGGCGTTATCACCGACGTCTACACCCAGGAGCAGGCCGAAAAGACCCGCAATGTCGCCTCCGGCCTTGTGGAAGAGGTCAAGGAGAAGCTCAATCTGGACGAGGTCGTCGACAAGGCCAAGGAAGCCGTCAACGAGGCCAAGGAGAAGTTCAGCTTCGACGAAGTCGTTGACGCCACCGTTGAGGAAATCAAGAACGACGAGGAGCCCAAAGAATAATCACGCTCTTCACAAAATCGCCGCCGCGAGTGATCGCGGCGGCGATTTCTCGTTGTCCGGCAAATGCAGGCTCAACCGATGGACATCCTGGAGCATTCGTAAAACCACGGTTGTCTTCCTATTATAATATAGTAATCACACATATACGGGGAAATATCCCCGGGTTAACGAGAAAGAATCGGATGCTCCGGGAAGAGGAGGAGCCGATTTTCCTTTGCGCAAACTTTTCTGATTATTGATTGTTTTATTGATTGTACGTAAGCTATCATATAGATGCCAAGCTGATAAAAGGCATATACTATAAACTGCTGCAAAAATTTTAAGCGAATTCATCATTGACTAATCACGATTTTGCCATTAGAATGTAATGAGATAGAACCTTTTATCAGATCCTAGCAATTTCCATTGTCCCAGGAGAGCCATCTCCTGGGCTCAGCGACCGTATACCCAATCAAACGATGATCGAAGCTCTTCTGTCCGGCTCTGCGTAAAACAGATTCGGGTGATGAAGCTGCGGATCGGGCGAAACCGGGGTATCCGGCCGACGGCAGTTCACAAAGTATTCGTATCCGATAAAAATGCACAGTGACTACGATTTCCCGTCCGGCGTCTCAGACGGGCGGCAAAATACGGTCACACTTTTGCACCCGGCGTCTCAGACGGATGAAAGACTTGCGCAGAGCGGATACGGACGGCGTGAAGAAACCCGCCGGATCGGAGGACACCGTTTCGATGCCTTTCGCAGATGCATCGGCAGACGGGAACGAGAAGCGTTTGATAAAACAGTATCCGAGACAGTGAAGAAATCACTGCGACAGGAATCTATGGCAAATCCCATGTAAGGAGAAATGAACATGAGGAAGAACGGAAAACGTTTGGCTTCATTCCTGCTGGCGCTGGTTATGATGATCAGCCTCCTTCCCACGGAGGTCATAGCCAGCGGACTGGAGGAGCCGATCGAGGAAACCCCGGCGCCCATCACGGACGTCGTGGTGGAGCCTACCCCGGAACCGACCGACGGAACAGAACCGACAGTCGAACCTACGGCTGAGCCCTCGGTTGAGCCCGCGGTCGAACCGACGGAAGAACCGGAGGTTGAGCCGACGGAGGAACCGGCGGCAGAGCCTACGGTCGAACCCACGGTTGAGCCGACAGTCGAGCCGACGGTCGAGCCCACGGAAGAACCGAAGGTCGACGAGCTGGTCTACCGGATCGGCAGCGGCGAGTATCTGACGATCACGCTGACGGGCTCTTTCGAGGCGACTGCGCAGAGCTATGGCATCGCCGGTGTTTCTGCCGGTGAAGGCCTGTGGCTGCAGGAGCAGTTCGAGAAGCGTCTGAACGAGCGTGTCGACAACTTTGACGCGATCAGGGTGTATGATAACAACCAACCCGTTGTTATCAAATCTGATAAGACCGTCAAGGTGCGGATCGAAGGCAAGCTTCTTCCTGAGAAGGAAGGCATTCGCTTCGCCGTCGTTTCCGAGAGCAACGGCGTCTACCCTGTGGGCAGCGTCGTGACCCGCCACGTCGACGAGAACGATCCGACCAGCGCACTCTACTACGAGTTTGACGCGCAGTACTTCAACGCGGTCCTCTTCGGTGTGCCCAACGGCACCGCGTACGAGGAAGTCGTCGAGAGCCCTGCCCCCGAAGTTGAGCCGACGGTCGAGCCCACGCCCGCGCCCACCGAGGAGCCCGTGAAGGAGGAGCCTGCTCCCTATGAGCACACGATCTCCGCTTCCGCGAACGGACGCCTCTTTGAGGTGAGCGGCCTTCTCCCGGCCGACGCGTCCCTGCAGGTCGTCGTGATCCCGCAGGAGAGCGCCGAGAAGATCTACGCTGTCCAGACCGGCGACACCTCCGCCACCAAGACGGTTTACGTCTACGACGTATCCATTCTCTCCGGCGGCGAGAAGTTTGATCTGGAAGCTTTCGGCGAGAGCGTTTCGGTCAAGATCAGCAACCTCGAAGCTGATCAGATCACCAACATCATCCACGTCAAGATCGACGTGGCGGATGAGAACGGCCAGCTTGACGCCGCGGCGCTGAATATCGCCGAGACCACCCACGTCAGCAGCGAGGCTGTTGCGGAAGCCACGGAAAGCGGTGAAGCTTTTTTCGACTTGGGTAGCCTCTCGCTGATCCTTGAAGCGACAGGCGGCAGCGGCGAAGAAAGC
>ONSQ01000053.1:0-382 GCA_900320465.1 uncultured Eubacteriales bacterium | reverse complement strand
CGACAACAGCGGCGACGGCCCGGTGTATCCCCCCAACGCCTCGCTGGAGGAGAAGATGCGCATTTTTGCCGAGTACTACTACGGCGCCAATGCGACTGAGCCTCAGCCGACCCTGACCGTCTTCAATCTGAGCAACCCGACCGACGGCATCCACGCCGGTGACTCGATGTCCTTCCAACTGGGCTTCAAGTTCTCGGGCGCCAGAGTCTATGACGGCGGCGGCTTTGACGTTGACCCTGCGCTCTTCAGCCAGTACGACAACGTCCGGATCACCTTCCATATGCCCGCCGGCCTGACGGCCACCTTCACCAGCGGCTCCTATGCGGGGCAGTTTGTCGCGACTCCGCGCGCGGATGGCGGCATCGACTACTCCTATCCGGCG
>ONSQ01000005.1 GCA_900320465.1 uncultured Eubacteriales bacterium | reverse complement strand
AGCTCCTGGTGAACGGCTGCGCCGGTCTCTTCGGTGACGAAGGTGACGACGGACCCGTCGGAGCGAACGCACAGACCGTCGCTGTCGTCATGCGCCACATCACAGGCAGTCCAGGCAAACAGCTTTTCTTCGGATTCTTCAACACCCGTATCGAGACGGCTGACACTGTCGCCGGCGCTGTAGTACAGCTGCGTGCCTGCGGGGCTTCCGGCCATCCCGTCAAGGAAATCATAGAGCGTGGCTATTTCCTGAATGGTTTCCGATTTCAGATCGACAAGGCCGATGACCGGGGAGGAACCGCTGTAGCTGGCAACAACAATGCTGCCGTCGCTCAGACGGGCAAGTCCTGCGGTTTCACCGTAAAGCGCGATGGAGTGGGTGCGCTCGCCGCTGACAGCGTCCAGCACACAAAGCTGATCGGCCGCGTTATAGGTTCCGTTGCCGGAGAACCATTCGTGAATCCCCATATACACGTGTCCTGTCTCATCAGTCACGATGCCGGCAACGTCAAAACTGTATGTTCCAGTCTTGCCCTGCGCATCCTCACGATGCTGTGCCAGATGAAGAAGCGGAAAATTCTGCAGAACGGTTCCGTCCACCGTCAGGTGGACCAGGTTTTTCTCTACTGTGTTCAGCTCAGAAGTCTCTTCGTTCACGGTGTAGTGGTTCTCCAGCACCCAAATGCTTCCATCCGGGTCAGCGTACAGCTTTTCAAACAGGACGCCGCTGTTCTCCCCTTCATCCGCTTGTGTCGGCTGGCTCACATAAGGAATGATATGCGTGTTGCCTTCAAAGTCTGCTTCGACAAGCACCGGGCCGTATACCCAGTACTGCTCAGGCCATTCCGGGGTCACGCCGGCGGGGGTCCGATCCTCCAGAACACCGACGGAGGTGAAGTAAACGGCGTCATTCTGTACGGTGATGTTTTCCAGCTTGCCAAAGCTTCCGTCGTTCTGAATCGGAATAAACTTTGCCTCCCAGCTGCCGTCCTGCGGCGCAGGCGTGCTGCTGCTCTGCGCTGTCGGGCTGGGCGTCGCCGTCTGTCGGACGGTTTCTTCATGCATGCCGCATCCGCTCAAAAGCGAGACGATCAGGACCAGGCACAGGCACAGGACCGGCAGATTGTATTTGCCTTTCTTCATTCGAACTGTCATTCAGGTATCCTTTCCCCGTGCGTTGAGACGTGTCCGGGCCCAACGCACAGTCATGCAATCCATTGCGAGAAAGCTCTCCTTCCGCAAAAGCATGGAAAGCTCTCTTGCAATACATTGCAATTCTATCATTCTTAATTTCAGATGACTTTTGCAGACAGAGGGCCCGGCGTCAGAAGACGCTGGGCCCCCCGATTGCTTAGCGGATTCTGCTTGTCGGCGGATTCGAAGCGATTCGCACACGGCAAAATCCTTGCGGGAAAACAATCAGAACTTGATCTTCAGCTGCTGGCCAACAGTCAGCAGATTGGGATTCTGGATGTTGTTCCACTTCATCAGCTGCTCGATGGTGACATTGTACTTCTTGGCGATCGCACCAAGCGTATCACCGGGCTGGACACGGTAAGGAAGGATCGAGCCTCCGCTGACCAGATCCATCTGATCGTCGCTCAGAGCATACTTTTCCATAGACATAGGGCTTACCTCCATTCGGTATTTGTTGTTTGCGTGTTGAGTGTAGCATGACGATCGTCACAGAACCGTCACACTCTCCATTATCTCTTTATGCCGTCTTACGGCTGGAAGAACGGGATTTCCACACTGTTGAACTGCCCCTGGACTTCAACCTTGTAGATATTTTCCTGCGTCGGCGAGTCAGTGTAATAGACAACACATCTGTCACCTTCACCGACAAACTCGCCGGAGCTGAGCGTACAGACGGAGCTGCTTACAGTCACGCTGGTACCATTGGCGAGGGTGAGCGTGTAGGCATTTCCGATTCCGGATACCGTTCCGCTCATAGAGGCATAAACCGGCTGATTCACGGCTTCAGAGCCATGGATCGAGCAGGAGATCACATTACTGATCGAATCCCTCCAGACGATCGTTGCAGGCGCACCGTTGTAAATATCGCCGCTTACCGAGCATACCGTCCAGCTCGCGCTGGTGGTGTTCCCGTCGTCCAGCCGAATACTGACAGTTCCGAAATTCCAGTCATAAACGGTGCCGGAAGCAGAGCCGCCCTGGGCAGGCGCGGGCGTGCTGTTATCCTTGGCGAAGCTGATGTAGCCTGTGCTGGTGCGTGCTGTCTGGCCCTCATAATAGAAGGTGCAGTAAGCGCCCCAACCGCTCATGTTCTCGCTCAGATTGGCCAGGCTCAGCGTGGTGCTCTCAACGCCCGAGACAACAAGGCCCGGGAACAGGCTTCCGGCCTGCTGAGCGGAATATTCACCGCCATCCGGCGAGACGAGCGTCCAGCTCAGTGAGGTGAAATAACTGCCGCAGGCAACGAAGTTTGCCGTACCGCCGACTCTGCGGTTGTACTCGTTGGTAGGGTTCTTCGTAATAACCAGATACTTCGGTTCCGGTTTGGGCGTGGGCCTTGGCGCCTCGACAGGGACAACTGTCTCTTCCGGCGTTTCAACGACCTCATCCTTGGGGACCGGGAACACCTCGGTGGCTTTTCTCATGCCGGCAAAAACAGCATAACTGTCGGTGAGCGTGTGCAGATCCTCCGCATTCTCGCCTTCGATCCACTCGAAGTTGGTGCTGAATCGCTCGGCATTCTGGAAAGCGTTGTTGCCTGCTGCGTTGTACTCCTCCGCCGAAATGGAGAAGCCGTTGACGTCGGTGTGGGAGACGCTTCTGCCGGAGCCGTTCATGACGGTATGCTCGATGGCGTAGGGATCATAGGCCACCACACCGTCTTTCATGTTTACAGCGGTTTTGATCGTGTACACCTCGCTGCTGGGAAGCACGATGTTGTCGTAGACCAGGTAAAACCAGGTGTCGCTCTCCGTATCATGGAAGGTGTCCGCGCTGTCAGTCAGAATATCCGGAAAGGATTCGTCTTCGTCCTTGCTGAGCTGACAGGCCGACAAGCTGCTGCGGTCGCTGCCGACCTCCCAGACCATCAGGTTGGTGGAACGATCCTGAGGATGCTGGGAGGCGGCTACGAACTCAAGGCTTCCGTCGTGATCAAGATCCGTGACGGTATAGTACCAGGGGTTCTCCCCTTCCTGCTGCTTGAGCGAGCTTACCTGGGTGCTGATGTAACGCAGCTGCTGGTCGATATCCGACTGATCCTCTTCCGCATACGCCGGAAGGGAGCCGAAGGCAGCGCAGGACAGAAGCATAAGGAGCGCAAGCAGAAGGCTGATAGTCGCTTTGTTCTTCATCATAAGCCTTAAACCTGGGTTCAGCCGTTGCTCTGGCCGGAGCCTTCACCGCCTTCGTCGGACGGATTGGGCTCATCAGAGGGTTCAGGGTCAGGAACGGGTTCGGGTGCGGGTTCCGGATCAGGTTCAGTAGCGGGTTCGGGAGCAGGCTCCGGGTCAGGCTCGGGGGCGGGTTCCGGAACATCGGGCTCGGGATCAGGTTCGGGAGCGGCGTCTTTTTCAATGAAGACCTTGATCAGGTACACGTTCTCGGCAGAAGGCGTATTGACGTAGTAAATCAGGCACTCCATACCACCGCCGGCGAAGCCGATGTCCTCCAGCGTGCCGTTGTAGATTTCGATCTTATAGTTCTCGCTCGAGGTGGTGGGCAGCGAAATGGTGCTGTCATCCTTGAGGAAAACGGTAAGCGTATTGTCGTACTCACGGTACACCGTGCCGTTGGTGCTGCCGTAAACCGGCTGAGGCTCGGGCTCACGGCCGGTGATCGTGCAGCCGCAGACATGGACGCCTCTGGCTCCGCGGGCGTCATACTTTACAACAGCGGGAGCACCGATGTAGATTTCACCGCTGATGGTGCACATATCCTTGGAGATATGGAACAGGTCCACACCTGTCACGTCGACGACAACGTAATCGTAGTTGTAGTCCTCCACGACACCGGAGAGCTCTCCGTCTTCACGAGTCGGGTACGGATCATAAGGATCCGGCGCAGCAGTCGGCGCGGGCGTCGGGGTCGGGGCTGGCTTGTCCTTTTCCGTAACACTCAGATATGCCGTGCTGGTGCGGGCGGTCTGGCCCTTGTAGTAGAAGGTGCAGAACACACCCCAGCCGTTCATGCCCGAAGCAACCTTGGAAATGCTGAGAGTCGTGCTGTACTCGCCGCTGACAGAGCAGCCAGGGAACAGCTGTTTGAAGCCCTGCACAGCATAAGCGCCGCCGTTGGGAGACACAAATGTCCAGGTTAGAGAGTCGTAGAGGTTGGCGTAAGCGATAAACAGTGCGGTTTCGCCCTCCACCTTCTTCTCTCCGGTGGGGTTCTTGCTGACATACAGCGGGATAAGAGCGGGGTTGTCATCGCTCAGAGCGGCCGGCTCGGGAACGGGATAGACCTCGGTGGGGGCTTTCTCGCCCATGAACACCGCATAGCTGTCGGCCAGGTTGAAAAGGCTCACAGCCTTGTCTTCCGTCAGCCACTCAAAGCTGACGCTGCTGCGGATGGCGCCGACAAAGGCGTTGATGGCGGAAGAGTTGTACTGCTCCTGGGAAATGGCAAAGCCGTTGGTGTCCATGTGGGAAACATTGCGGCGCGCATTATCCAGCACCATGTGCTCGATGGCAAAGGGCGTGTACTTGGTAACGCCGTTCTTGAAATCAACTGCGGTCTTGATGGTGTAGATCTCGGTATCGGAGATCACGATGTTATCGTTGATCAGGTAATACCAGGTGTCGGTAGCTTCCACATGAAAGACGTCCGCGCAGTCTGTGAGGATATCCGGGAAGGATTCGTCTTCGTCCTTCTGAAGCGCAGTCTCCGTCAGACCGGTTCTGTCTGCGTTGACGGACCAGATCCGTACGTTCGTAGAGCGATCGGCAGGGTGCTGGGAAGCGGCGATAAACTCAAGGCTGCCATCGTGGTCGAGATCCGCCACGGTGTAGTACCAGGTATTCGCGCCGCCCTTCTGCAGCAGCGTGTTGACCTGGGAATAGATGAGACTGAGCTGCTGGTCGATATCCGACACAACAACATCAACGATTTCAACTTCCGCCTCAGCCGGAGCGGGGGCAGCAGCGGGAGCCTCAGTCGGCTCGACAGCCGGAGCGACAGTCTCGGCAGGTGCAGCCGCGGTGCCGCAGGCAGCCAGAGAAAGCAGCATCACAGCGGCAAGCAGGAGGCAGATGATCTTTTTCTTAGCAAGCATGGTTCTTCTCCTTCTGGTTAAGTCCCCCTGGGATAAGATTCCGGCGGGGTCATATAGGCTTTAGCGAACGATCGTGGGATAGATCGTGAACTTCTGGCCGGCGTGGATCAGATTGACGTTCTTGATATTGTTCCACTGAGCGATCTGCGCAACCGTCACGCCGAAGCGGAGGGCGATACCGCCCAGAACATCACCGACAGCGACCGTGTAAACAATGTGATTGCCGTAGTTCACATAGGTGCCCTTGGCATACTGCTGCCAATTGGCGGCGCCGCCGACGACTTCATTCAGCTCATTTTCATTGACTTTGATAGTATCGCTCATTTTTCAGTCCTCCGGGTAACTCTCTGGAGCTTACTTCAGGATCTCGTTCACAAGAGCCTGGACCTTGGCGGCGTCATAGCCGGCAGCCTTCAGCGCGTTGACGCGGGCCTGGCCGTTGCCGTACTTGCCTTCGATAACGTCTCTGGCGACCTTGTCGTAGCCGTTGAGCATGGTATTGACCATTGCCTGGACGGTCTCGTAGTCATAACCAGCCGCGGTCAGTCTGCGGCGGCGCTCTTCACCGTTGCCATACTTGCCGTTGATGACGTCGACCGCCACCGTGTAGTTTGCGGAGGTGCCGCCAGCCACAGTGCCCAGGGCCTCGTCAGCCATCTTCTCGATTTTCTTTTCCATTTCGCTCATGATTTTTTCTCCTTTCAATTCTTCGGTGCGTCCGCTCTCGCGTTCGCTGTTTTTTTGTTTGCAGGTGTATCTTAGCACAGGTTTTGTCACATAAGTGTCACAAGCCTTTTTCCTTTTCGACGAACGATTCATCCGTCTGCCAAGGTATTCTGTACTGTAGTTATTCTACAACAAATAATGGACGGGCGCAATCAAATACTTCCATAATATGCACTTAATGGAAAACTCGAAAGCGAATGCGATAAGCCAACAGAGCTGTCCGGCATGCAGTCCGGGCAGCTCTGTTGGATGAGTGCGTTTTTTTCAGCTCGGCGTCACGGCCAATTCCGCTCGGAATCAGCTGATGCCATTATGTACTGCGCCCAGGCTGAAGCAGCGCTCGCAGGTATTGAACGCATAGCCGATCGGCAGTTCGCGTCCGCAGACCCTGCATCGACGAATATACTGGTCCTTGCTCGCCGCCATGAAGCGCGCTATCTTTTCACAGATCTCCTGCCGTTCACGGGTGCAGTCGTCCTCACGGCCGATACGGCGCAATAACTGGTGGTGAATATCATACGCCCGGTACTGAAGCTCGCAGGCCTGCAGCGATTCAGTGCCGAAATAGGGTTGAGGAATCGCTCTGTTTTTCAAAATAGCCAAGGCGCACGCGGCCCAGTAGCCCACCAACTCGGTGTTCCTTGTGTCGACCGGGCAGGTAATGAGATCATAGATCAGCTCGCGGTTGGCTTTCTTGACCTGCTTTTGAATCTGCCCGTACAGGATCAAGGCGTCCTTCATATCCTCGCGCACAAAACCCGGCTGTCTATTCAGCCCCTGCCAGACGCGAAACAGCTGATCGAGGGGATAATCCGTCTGCAGTGTCTCCCGGGGAAAGCTGATACAGCAGGCGCGTATTTTAGGCGGCGTGGCGCTGAGATAATGGCCGATAAAGGCGGCGTCACCGAAGTGGAGCACCTCCCCTTTTTCCTTAAGTCCGAAACGACCCGCGCGCCCACCGATCTGACGTACCTCGCTGACAGTGAGCCTGCGCAGCTCTTTCCCGTCGAATTTCTGAGATTCGGCAAAGATGACGCGGGAGATGGGTAAGCTGATTCCCAGCCCGATGGCGTCAGTCGCGCAGACGATATTCGTCTGGCCCGACATGTATTTTCTGACTTCGTTGCGTCTGGCCTCGGGCGGCAGCGCTCCGTAGATCACACTGGCGCGAAAGCCTTTCTTTTCCAGCTGAGCAGCGGTGGACAAAACGCTCTTCCGGGAAAAGGAAATGACAGCGTCTCCTTCCCGCAGATCGCGGATACCCTTGCAGGCGCCTCCGTACACCAGAGGCGCCAGCCGCTGATGCTCCCGTACCACATACTCCGCGCCGAAATCTTTGATCAGTCCCTCGATATAGCTTCTAGCCTCCGGCGCCATGCACACATGTACCACGTCGGCGTTAACAAGGCAAAGAGCCTTGAGCCAGGACGAGCCGCGGTCAGGATCGGCAATCAACTGCGCTTCATCGATCACGGCGGTCCTGAAATGCTGTTCATAATTACAGAGTTCAATGGTGGAGCTTATGACGACGGCGTCGGGAGCAAGTATCGTCTCCTCTCCCGTTATCATACTGGTGGGAATCCCGGCTGCGTTGAGCTTGTCCGCCATTTCCAAAGCCAGCAGACGCAGCGGTCCCAGATAAGTGCCCGGCGTATTGGCCTTCAGATCTTCCATGGCGTCAAAGGTCTTGCCGCTGTTGGTCGGTCCCACGTGCAGGACGAAAACGCGATGGCTCAGCTTACGGGCGTGATCGATATAGTACTCCGGCGTATAGTCTGACAGCAGAGAACGGATTTCCTGCATCTGCTTTTTTCTGTCTGCCTCTTCATTCCTCTGCTTCAGATATTCAATGGCTTCTCTGGAATTCAGAACGCGTCGAAGCTGATCTTCCGTCCAAACATAGGTCGTGCCAACGCCTCGAATCTCTTTACGGCGCGGATGGGGAAAATGACGATGAAGGAAGGTCTTGGAAAAACCGTATTGCTCCATGAGCTGCTTCATCGTATAGGTTTTCATGCTTTTCTGTGGGTGTGCCATGTGTGTCTCCATTAATCGTATAGAAGCGAAACGCCCGCCCTGCTATCTCTTCATAGAAGCGAAACAGGGCGGACGTGAGCTCTACTTTGCGTTACGCCAACTTCAATTCTTCCCGTTCACGAAGGGGGTTATTCGGCGTCTTCCCAGTTGTGCCAGACATTCTGGACGTCGTCGTTATCCTCGAACATATCAAGCATCTTCTGCATGTTCTTGATATCGTCCTCGTTGGTGAGCTTGATATAGCCGTTCTGGGGCAGCATTTCCACCTGGGCGGAGAGCAGCGTGTATCCCTTGGCGGTCAGCGCGTCGGCAACAGCAGCGATATCGTCCTCGGAAGTGTAGACGTTGTAAACAACATCTTCGGCCTCAAAGTCGGCGGCGCCGGCGTCGAGGGCATCCATCATGACGGTATCCTCGTCCAGCTCTTCATCCTCGTTATCGATGACAATAACGCCCTTGCGGTCGAAGGACCAGGACACGCAGTTGGCGGTGCCCATGTTGCCGTTGTACTTGTCAAAGTAATGACGGATCTCGCCGGCGGTACGGTTGCGGTTGTCGGTCATGGTTTCGACAATGACGGCAACGCCCTGAGGACCGTAGCCTTCGTAGGTAATCTTTTCATAGTTCTCGGTGTTGCCGGAACCCAGCGCCTTGTCAATGGTGCGCTTGATATTATCATTGGGCATGTTGGCCGCTTTAGCCTTGGCAATGACCGCCGCCAGCTTGGAATTGCTGCGGGGATCGCCGCTGCCGCCTTCCTTGACCGCGACGACCATTTCACGCGCGATCTTCGTGAAGGCCTGCGCGCGCTTGGCGTCGGCAGCGCCCTTGGTCTTCTGTATGTTGTGCCACTTGGAATGTCCTGACATTGCTTGTCCGCTCCTTTTATATGAGTTCTTTTGCAAGAATGCATTTTTTCGGCCATTATTTTACCACACAGGAGCAAGCATGACAAGAGCAAATTTTCACGTCGGAAAGCCGCGGAAGAAGACGGCCTCCGCGGCTTTTCACCTTATATTCTGGGGATCAGGAGGATCCCGTTTGGCATCGGATAGCTTTCATTCAGCTTCTCGATCGCGTCCTCGCTGGAGTTGTACGCTTTTGCAAGCTCCCACAGTGTGCGTCCCCGCTGCTTGACAGCGCTCAGCGGCGGCTGCGAACTTACGGAGTAAGGCGCTTCCGTATCCAGCTCAGCCTCGCTCAACGTGCGTAGGGATGTCTTTTCCTGTCCGGTCAATTGAAAAGAAAAAAACGCTTTCATCGTCAGCTCATTTCCGCTCAGCTCGCAGGAATAAGAAGTTATTTCCGCGTCCTGCAGGGTCATGTCGCCCTTGCTCAGCGGCGTCTGGGCACTTACAAGCTTTTGCACGGTACTAAGTGTCCCGTCTGCGGACGACAACAGCACTTCGAGCGAAGCGGAAGCGGTGATCGTGTCATTTTTTACAGAGACCGACAAGATTTGGGCATTGCACAGCTGGACGTTGAATCCGCCTTCGTCGAGAGTAAGGCTCTCTTGCGCTTCTGCGCGGGCTGCTTCGAAAGTACGCGACAGCGCGAGCACGGTGTTTTCGTCTTTCAGGTCAATCGGATAACGCGTGCTATATGCGTCCGTCAGATAACGGATCTCTGTTTGCTTCTCAAAGCAGGCCTGGGCTATGACATGCAGTTCCAGTTCCATGACGCTGCTGCCGTTAATTGCCTCGCTGAAAGAAGAATAGACTGCCGTCGGCTGAAAGACGACGGAGGAGAGTACACTCTTCTCGTCTGCGGCGTCGATGAGGACGCTGAAGGGCAGCGCAGCCTCCTGCCTTTGGGGCAGACTGTCTCCGTCCGACAGAGTGAGCCACTGCACATGAGCCGTTCCCTTGATAAGCGCTTTGCCGCCGATCATCTGACTATCCTGTGAGCGGAGCTCACAGAGCGTGCTCAGAACACGTGTGGCTGTGTTCTGCGAAAGGCTTAGCGGGATCTGTTCATTGATGCTGAAAGATTTTTCCGTTATTTGTGTGGGAAGAGTCAGCACCGCGCTTTGTCTTTTCAGATACAGCGCGTTTTGCTCTGCCTCCTCCGCACCCATGGCATAAGAAAGGGATTCGTCGCTCCAACATGTCATGTCCGCGCGGATCGACAGCTGCACGGCAACCTTGCGTGAGTTGACCGCGCGCGCCTGCACACCCATGCAGTGAAGACAGACCTGGCATTGCGACTCGATCGTAACGGTCGGCAGATCAAAATCTGCTGAAAAGTCCTTCGACAGGTTGAGACACTGAACCGCGCCGCGGCTTTCGTTGATATATAGCACGCAGATCTCCGCGCTGCCGGTGATGCTGACGCCGTGCTGCGTCACATCCTTGCTTTTCAGGCATAGCTGTGCACAGCTGGACAGAATGGCGCCGATATCCTCGTATATATCCGAGACGATGCTCTCCACGTTCTCTTGGATCAGCTTCGTCTGATGCCCAAGTTCCCTGCAGAACGGAATCGATTCTCTGATCAATTGAATTTCCATTGGCTCGTACTCCTTTTGCTTGCTTTGTACAGCGTATGTTGCCGTGATCAGGATTATTCCCGCCGACGGAACAGCAGTATGATTCTGCTCAGAAAGCGCGGCATACGAAAGACAATGATTTTCATTCCCCATTCCCCTTTTCTAACAACAGCGAATTAACCAGATCCCACCGCAGATCAGCGCCGCGGCCAGAACAAACCACCAGAAAGACTTTGGAAGGACAATAGACAGGATGATCACCACGCCGCATGCGATGGCCATCACGCCCCACAGATTCATTCCGCTTCTGCGCATAAAAACACGCCCCTTCGCTCATGACTGATACATTCTAAGCGAAAGGACGTCGTTTTATGACAGTATTCTGTTTTACCTGGATTCCCAGGGCTTCTGTTTGGCCGTCAGATCATAAAGACGGGCATAGGAATCATAACGGCTTTGAGATATCCTGCCCTCCTCCAAAGCCTCACGTACGGCGCAGCCGGGCTCCTTTAAATGGGCACAGTCCAGGAAACGGCACCGGCCCAAATAGGGCTCAAACTCCGGGAAATCGTATTGCAGCTGCTCCTTTTCGATCGTCTTCATCATCTGAATATCAAAAGACGCAAACCCGGGTGTGTCGGCTATGTAGGTACCGTCCCCAAGGGGATAGAGCTCCACATGTCGCGTCGTGTGCTTGCCGCGGCCCAGATGCTCGCTTACCTCGTCTGTGGGAATATCAGCGCCGGGGAGCAGCACATTGAGAATACTGGATTTCCCCACACCGGAGTTTCCGGTGAAAGCGCAGACCTTGCCGCGCAGCACTTCGCGCAGCTCCTCCGCTCCCAGACCTGTCTCGGCGCTTGTTTTGACAACGCTGTATCCGGCATTTCTGAAGATGCGATACAGCTCGTCCCCTTCGTCCAGATCCACCTTGTTGATGCAGATGACGAGCTCGCATCCGGCCTCGTGGGCGATCACAGCAACCCGGTCGATCAGAAACGGATCGGTGATCGGATTGACGTTGGCTGCGATGAACACCATGGTGTCAATGTTCGCCACTGCCGGTCGGATGAAGAAATTGCGCCTCTCAAACAGCTTATCGATGCGCCCGCTGCCATCCTTATCCACACTAACCAGCACCCGGTCCCCTACCAGCGGCGAGGTTCCGTCCAGACGGAACCGGCCCCGCGCTTTGCAGGAAACAAGACCGTCGCTTGTCTGGACATAGTAGAAACCGCTGAGTGCTTTAATGATGATACCTTCTGTCATAGCTCACTCTGCGCCCAGAGAGACCTGGAGCGTGACCTTGCTGTGTTCCTCCACGCGCTCCCCGATCTGAATATCCTGGCCAACGACAGTTCCGCGGTCCAGAGGACTGTCTACCCACTGGGAGCCGGCATAATTGAGATTGTTGCTGACCAGCTTGTTAATGGCGGCATCCTCGGACAGGCCGATCAGATTCGGCATCTGCACATAGACGACCTGAGCGCCGCTGCTGACGTTGAGATACACGGTAGAGCCGCTGATAATCATTTCTCCGGCCGATGGGCTGGTGGAAATCACATAGTTGTGAGCGACAGAATCACTGGTGGAGGATTCGACCTCAACTGCAAACCCGGCTTTTTCCAATGTTGCGATCGCATCGCGATATTCCTGGTTCGCCACGTCCGGCACGGCAATGGAGGTCATGCTGCGGCTGACGGAGATTTCGACCGTAACGCCCTCGTTCTCAATACTCATGCTGCGGCCCGGATCGGGCTTTTGGCTGATGATGACGCCGGGAGCGCTGTCATTGGTGTATACATCGGTGATGATGAAATTGTATACCGGGTCAGCGTCGCGCACCACGTCGTCATAGCGGCTTCCGATGAAATCCGGCAGCTCGATTCGCTCCGCGGGGGAGAAAAGATCCTTTACCCAGAAATTCCACAGGAACACAAAAAGCGCCACCGTCACGATGAGCAATCCGAAGGAGCCGCTGAGGAAGCTGACCCGCGAGGCCTTTTTGCGGCGGATGTTATAGCTGGACTTGGTCAGATCCCCATAGGAAACCACCGGCTTTACCGGCGTTTCCTCTTCCGGTTCCATGGGGAGCTCCTGCTTCATAGCGCTGCGGGTGAACTCGTCCAGAGCGGCCAGAAGCTCGGCCGCCGTCTGGTAGCGCTCGTCCAGATTAGCGCTCATGGCCTTGAGGGTGATGGCCTCCAGTTCCGGCGGGATGGAGGGGAACAGGTCATGCAGAGGCTCGGGATTGGCGTTCATGTGCTTGACTGCGATTTCGGCCAGCGTATCGCCCGTATAGGGCAGCCTGCCCGAGAGCATCTCGTACATGACGACGCCGAGAGAGTAGATATCGCTGCGGGCGTCCGGGCTGTTGCCGCGGGCCTGCTCCGGCGCGATATAGTGAATGGAGCCGATAGTCTGGCCGTTATTTTCGTAGACCTCGTTTTCGAGCGCAGCGATGCCGAAGTCAGCAACCTTCAGCGTGCCATCGCGCAGCAGCATGATATTCTGCGGCTTGATATCGCGGTGAATGATTCCGCGCTCGTGGGCATGGGAAAGCGCGCGCGTGATCTGCTTGGTGAAGTGAACAACTTCCTTCCAGTCCAGCGCGCCCTTCTTGTCCATATACTGCTTGAGAGTGATACCGGAAATCAGCTCCATGACGATATACTCGCGCTCGTCGCTGTGGCTGACGTCGTAAACCGAAACGATGTTCGGATTGGACAGCATGGCGACAGCGTGAGACTCCGCGCAGAAGCGGCGGCGAAATTCCTCATCCTCCGCCATCTCTTCGCGCATGATCTTCACGGCCACATAGCGATTCAGCCGATGATCCAGCGCACGAAACACGATTGCCATGCCGCCCTCACCGATGGTTTCAAGGATCTCATAGCGATCGTCGAGCATTTTTCCGATGTACTTTTCTTGTTCGTTCATAGCAACTCCGTAGTTGGGATTCAGCGCTTGATCACAACGACTGTCACGTTATCCCTCGCGCCGCGGTTGAGCGCCTTGCTCATTAAAGCGCGGCACAAGATCTCGGGTTCGGGATAATCCACGGCGTAATCCAGTATTTCCTCGTCGCTGACGATGTTGGAAAGACCGTCCGAGCAGAGGATCAGCATATCGCCCAGAGCAAGATTGATCTCGTAATAGTCTGCCTCCACATCAGCGTCGGACCCCAGCGCGCGCGTGATCACATTCCGCTGAGGATGATGCTTGGCCTGCTCCTTGGTAATGGCGCCGTATTCCACCAGATCCTCCACAAGAGAGTGATCCCTTGTGATCTGCATGATCGTGTCATAGCGCTTGAGCACCTGGTAGGCGCGGCTGTCACCCACGTTAATAAGATACCCTTCTCCGTTGGATTTGATAACCCCGCCGACAAGCGTCGTGCCCATGCCGTTGTAGGCTTCGTCGAACTTGGAATACTCATAGGCCACACCGTTGGCGTCTGCGCAGGCATCCATAAGAAGCCTGCGGAAATCGACCGTGCGGACCACGCGGGAGGTGAGCTTTCCGTAGACATAGTTGACAAACTCCTTGTTGGACAGCGAGCTTGCCAGCCCTCCGGCCTTGGCGCCGCCCATGCCGTCGCACAGGGCGGTGACAACACAGTCCTTGGGCTCGCAGTATTCAATAATAAAGCTGTCCTGGTTGTCGGCTCTTACCTTGCCTTTGTCTGTCATACCGAAAAACTTCATAGCAATCGTCCCCAGACTTAGATCTTTTTCTGCATTTTCCTGCGGAGCTGTCCGCAGGAAGCGTCCACGTCACTGCCCAGCGTGCGTCGAACCGTGTAGTTGACGCCGCCTTCGTCCAATATCTTCATAAAGGCTTTCATATGTCCCTGCGTGGAGGGCTTGAAGCGTCTCTCTTCCACATGGTTGAGCGGGATGAGATTCACATGAGCCCCGACCTCACGCGCCCGGCGCACAAGTTCTCTGGCGTGAAAAGCCGTATCGTTGACGCCGTCGATCATCGCGTACTCAAAGGAAATGCGTCGCCCGGTTTTCTGATAATACCGCTTGCAAGCGGCCATCAGCTCGTCCACGCCTCGGCCGTGATTGGCCGGCATGATCTGGCTGCGGGTCTCGTCATCCGGCGCGTGCAGCGACACGGTGAGCGTCAATTGCAGATCCAACGCCGCCAGATCGTCAAATCGCTCGATCAGGCCGCAGGTGGAGATGGTGATATGCCGCATGCCGATGTTCATGCCCTTGGGGTTGTTAACAAGGGAGAGAAAGCGTACCACATTGTCAAAATTGTCCAGCGGCTCGCCGATACCCATGAGAACGATGTGAGAAATCTTTTTCCCGCTGTCCAGTTCGCTGAAGAGGACTTCATCGAGCATTTCCGAGCTCTCCAGTCCCCGGACCAGACCGCCGATGGTGGATGCGCAGAAAGCGCAGCCCTGGCGGCAGCCCACCTGAGAGGAGATGCATACCGTGTTGCCGTAGGAGTAGGTCATGACCACCGTTTCTACGGCGTTTCCGTCCGCCAGCTCCCAGAGGTATTTGATCGTCCCGTCCAGGGCAGAGACCTGCTTGGACAGAACCTTTGGCCGATACAGGCGGAAGTGTTCGGAAAGCTTGTCCCGCAGCGGCTTAGGCAGATCTGACATCTCATCGAAGTCACGCACGCCGCGCGTCAGCCAGCGTCCGATCTGTCCGGCACGATATTGGGGCTCGCCCAGTGCTGTGAGCTCCTGCTCCAGCTCCTGTGGAAGCATTGACAACAAATCTTTTTTCATGAAATGTCCTTTATCAGCTTTGCCGCAAAAAAGCCGTCAGTTCCGTCCACATGGGGATAAAAAGTATAATAGCCCGCTGGGACCGATTTCTCTCCAATTGAAAAAGCGCAGAGATGAAAATCCGGATGATTGTCCAGAAAGCTCCGTACCACGCCCTCGTTTTCATCCGGCAGTATCGTGCAGGTGGAGTAAAGAAGAATACCGCCCGGCTTGACACAGCTTGAAAGCGCGTCCAGAATCTGAAGCTGGATCCCAGGCAGGGAGCGCAGCTCTTCTGCCTTTTTACCGCGGATCTCCGGCTTTTTTGCCATAACACCAAGACCGGAACAGGGTACATCGGCGATCACGGCGTCATAAGCGTTCTTCTCCGAATCATCCGCATGTCTGGCATCGCGGCATCGAGTCTGAATACAATCAATCCCCAATCTGCGGGCCCCGCTTTGGATCAGTGAGAGCTTTTTTTCATGGATATCGCAGGAGAGGATCTGGCCTTTCCCGTTCATGTTCAGGGCGGCTGCAAAGCTCTTCCCGCCCGGGCTTGCGCAGGCATCAAGGACACGCATGCCCTCTCTCAGCCCCATCAGATCGACGGCCATGCGGGCGGCGCGATCCTGAACATAGAAGAGTCCTTCGTCATATCCCGGTAAAAGCGTCACCGGGCAGCCTTCGATCGCCACACAATGCGCCGGCCAGGGTGGACACGTATAACGGATGCCCTTATTATCCAGGGCGCAGAGATATTCCTGTTCGGAAACACGCTGCGTATTGATCTGTATCGTCAGCGGAGGAGTGTGATTGTTCGCGTTAAAGAAAGCCTCGGTAAACTCGTAGCCCTGTTCGGCGCAGAGCCGTTCCGACAGCCACAGCGGATGTGAGTAGCGTGTGGCGAGATAGGCCGTACTCCCCTTTTCCGGCACCTCCGGCAGATCGGTAAGATGCTCTGCCACTCGGCGCAGCACCGCGTTTACCAGTGCTTTGGCGCGGCTCATCCTGGCCAGATCGCAGAGTGCGACCGTCTCATTGACCGCTGCACGCTGCGGGATACGGTCCATAAGAAGAAGCTGACAGACGCCGAGGCGCAGAATGTCCAGAACTATCTTTTCCAGCTTCTCGGCCCTGGTGGAGGAATAAGCGGAAATAAGAAAATCAAAATAACTGCTGTTCTGCAAAACGCCCAGGCACAGCGCCGAAACCAGCGCCGCGTCCCGGTGTGACAGCTCGTTCTTTCGGATCACGCTGTCGAGCACCGCGGATACCCAGGCGCCGTCCTTTCGGCAGCGCTCAAGCACCTGCAGGGCTGCATAACGCGCGTTTACCACGTGACGCGCCCTCCCGCAAGCTTACGGCCGCGGAGGAAATCCGCGCTGCGCATACGCTTCTTGCCAGGAGCCTGCAGCTCGGTGACAAGAATGCTTTTGCCATCGCCGCAGGCGATTTCAATTCCTCTCTCTCCCGTGGAGAGGATTTCGCCGGGCTCGGCGGAAATATCGTCTCTTCCGTATTCAGCAGAGAATACGCGAAACACATCCCGGCCGATCTGCATGGTGGCAACAGGCCAGGGCTGCAGTCCGTAGATCTGTTTGACTACAGCGCGCGCCGCCCGGGAAAAGTCCAGAGGACACATGCTCTTGTCCAACATTTTTACATAGCTGGCCTTGCTGTGGTCCTGAGGTGTGCGGGGCGCGCAGCCCGCTTCGATATCCCGCAGCGTGCGAGACAGAAGCGCAGCGCCCATGACCTTTAGCCTATCAAATAACTCCCCGGAGGTCTCAAATTCACCGATGGGAGTTTCCTCGGTATAGATCGTATCTCCGGTGTCCATTTCGCTGGCCAGGTACATGGTGGTCACACCGGTGACCCTATCGCCGTTGAGCACGGCCCACTGGATAGGCGCGGCACCGCGATATTTCGGCAGCAGCGAGCCGTGAACATTCACGGCGCCGAAGCGAGGAACAGCAAGAATATCGTCCGGCAGGATGCGGCCGTAAGCGACCACAGCAAGGATATCCGGCTGCAGGCTCTTGACCGCGGCCAGTGCGGTGCCGTCCCGCATTTTCTCCGGCTGAAACACGCTGATTCCGTTAGCCAGGGCGATCTCCTTGACAGGCGAAAAAGAAGATTCCATTCCCCTGCCGCGGGGCTTATCCGGCTGGGTGAAAACACCGACCACGTCAAAGCCGTCATCCAGCAGGCGCTGAAGCGAGGCGGCTGCGAAGTCCGGTGTTCCCATAAAGACAACGCGCATGTTCTTACTCCTCAATCTGTCCTTTTTCCAGTTCTTCTTCACTGAGCATGCGTTCGCACAGCGAAGTGAACACTACGCCGTCAAGATGGTCGATCTCATGGCAGAAGCAGCGGGCGGTCAATCCGGTCCCGCTGACGGTGAATTCCTTGCCAAAACGGTCCTGCGCGCGGACGGTAACGTCCATGGGGCGCGTGACGATGCCGTATTCCTCCGGAAAGCTCAGACAGCCTTCGGCCCCGCGCTGTTCGCCGGAGGATTCAATGATCTCAGGGTTGATGAGCTCAATGATTTTTTCCTCCTCGCCTTCTTCCACGTTGGTTTCGATGACGAGTACCGCGCGGCGCAAAACGCCGACCTGGGGCGCGGCAAGACCGACGCCGCCGGACTGCAGCAATGTTTCGGCCATGTCGTCCAACAGCTGATGCAGCCTTTCGTCAAAATTCTTGACGGGACGACTCTTTTTATAGAGCAGAGGCTCTTCTTTTGTCACAATATTTCTGGTAGCCATAGTGCTCCTCCTGTTAAACCGGAGCTTAATCCGGCCTTTCTTTTGTATCAATCGGATGGATCGTGATCCGAGAAAATGCTGACGGAGCGAAAGCGCTTATCGCGGCTGCACTCGATCACGGCAGCGGATACCGCCTTGCGGATGGCGGCGCTGTCGATGCCGTAGATATTCACCCTGTGCCGGAAGCGGTTATTGACCTTTACCACCGGAAGCGGCGCTGGTCCGAGGACGACTGTCCCGGGAATCTCCGCTGCGGATAGACGAAGCAGATCACAGACATAGCGGATCGCCCATTCTACCTGCTCTTCCTGAGCACCCGAGGCGGTGATTGTGTAACGATCTGCAAAAGGCGGTGCGTTCTGCAGCTTCCGCAGCTCGATTTCGGAACTGTAAAAATCCTCGTAATCCTGGCGGGCAGCCTGGAGGATCGTCTGATTTTGCGGCGTAAAGGTTTGTATTACGGCTCTACCGGGCTTGCTGCCGCGTCCGCTGCGGCCGACCACCTGGGTGATGAGGGAAAAGCTGCGCTCTCCGGCGCGGTAATCGCCGGAATACAGACTCTGATCCGCATTGAGCACGCCCACCAGGGTCACATTCTCAAAGTTCAGTCCCTTGGTGACCATCTGCGTCCCGACCATTATCGGAATATTCTCACTGCGAAAGCGATCAAAAAGCTTTTCATGAGACCCCACCGGCGCCACGGTATCCGTATCCATACGGAGGATCTCTGTCTCCGGGAACAGTTCATGGAGCTCCTCCTCCACATGCTGGGTCCCGCTGCCGATATATCGAAGCTCTCCGCCGCAGGAGGGGCAGGCCGCGTCCACACGCTGGGAATACCCGCAGTAGTGGCACATAAGCCGCCGTCGCGCGCTGTGGTAGGTAAGCGAGACACTGCAGTTGGGGCATCGATAGGTAAAGCCACACTCTCCGCAGCTGACCAGCTTGCTGGCGCCACGGCGGTTGATGAAAAGAATGCTCTGTTCACCGCGTTCAATGTTGCTTTGCAGCTCGTCACGCAGCAGCGAGCTGATGTCGCCGTTGTTGCCGCGCCGCAGCTCCCGCTTCATATCGACGATCTCCACGCTTGGAAGCTCCTGCTCGTTGAAGCGTTCTTTCAGCTCAAAGTAATGGTAGCTCCCCTTTTTCGCGCTGTACATGCTGACGATCTGCGGTGTGGCAGACCCGAACAGCAGCAGAGCGCGGGAGCGGGCGCAGAGATACTTTGCGATCTCCCGGGCGTCATAGCGGGGCGTATTTTCGGATTTGTAGGTTTCTTCCTGCTCCTCATCGATGATTAGGATGCCGAGATCCTCGACCGGTGCAAAAATCGCGCTGCGCGTACCGATGACAAGCCGGGCTTCTCCGCGCTTGACGCGCTTCCACTCATCATAGCGCTCACCGATGGAAAGAGAACTGTGCAGAACGGCGATCTGCTCGCCGAAATGAGCCGAAAATGTCTCCAGCATCTGCGGCGTCAGGGCTATTTCCGGCACCAGCAGGATCGCACCCTGGCCGCGCTGCAGGACAGAGTCGATCAAGCGGATGTAAACGCTTGTCTTGCCGCTTCCCGTCACGCCGAACAGCAGTGCGGCGTTGGCCTTGTCGTCCTTGATGAGGGCTTGAAGTCCGTCGAACGCCTGCTGCTGGGATTCATTGAGCGTCGGCAGCGGCCGCATTTCCGAAGCCGTGATTTTGGGGCGGCGATATACTTCACGCTCCCCCAATTCCACAGCGCCCGCTTTGCAAAGCGCCGCGAGAGAACTGCGCTTGGCTCCGGTGTGCACAAGCATGTCCCGCACAGGCAGAGAATCAAAGCAGCACAGCAGATCCAGCAGCGCGGCCTGCTGCGGTGAGCGAAGCCTTTTGGCCTCAACAAGCGCTTCCGCTTCATCGGAGCTCAGCGCCAGAGAGGCGATCTCCACGGTCTTGTCATTGGCCTTGCGCCTGCCTTCGGCGTCGAACCAGAGGCCTGCCGGAAGCATGACGCGAACGGCGTCGTACACTGTGCAGAAAAAGCGTTCGCGCATAAACAGCGCCAGTCGGATCTGGGCCGGCGTCAGAACGTTCTCCCGGTCAAGAGACGCAAGAACGCTTTTGAGAGAGCCGATCTCGCTCGACTGTTCAATGGCGAGAACGACCCCCTCACACGTCCGATTGCCCTTTCCGAAAGGAACGCTGACGCGAGAGCCCACCCTGATGCTGTCTGCTAAAGGCTCAGGCACAAGATAATCATAGGGCTTGTCTATACTGTATGTGGCGGCGCTGACCGCTATTTTTGCAATCCGGATCGGCAAGAAACCACCACCCAGTCGTGCTTACTTTTTAATGCCCAGTTTGCCGGTATAGACCTCGTCGATGGCGGAAGACACGGGCTTCTTATCCAGCGAGATGCCGTTCTCTTCGGCCTCGGCCGAAATGACGCGCGCGCGGCGGGCCACGAGATTCACAAGCTGGTAACGGCTGCCGATCTTTTCAACAAGCTCGGATACGGGGGGATAAAGCATCATGATAATTAGTCTCCATTCTGCCGCCTTACGCGGCACTGATTTTGCAAGGGTTGGTATATGGAAATCAGATTTCTCTCAGATACTGTACTCTGTTCTGAAATCTGCATTTCTCCGCTAACAGGATGGCGTTGAGCTCGCGGGCGGCCTCATCCACCGTGTCGTTGACGACAATGTAATCATAGAAGTCCGCTTCCGCATACTCCTCGCGGGCGCGCGTCAATCTGCCCGCAATGCTCTCCTCGGTCTCGGTTCCGCGCTTTTCAAGTCGGTTCTTCAGTTCGTCAAGCGTGGGCGGGATCACGAAAATTTTGACGGCGTCCGGCATCTTGCCGGCGACCTGTCTGGCTCCCTGCACTTCAATGTCGAGCACCACGTTCATGCCCTGGGCAAGCTTGTCTTCCACGAATTTGCGGGGTGTGCCGTAGCAATTGCCCACGTATTCCGCGTGCTCCAGAAGCTCGTCGTTTTCGATCATCTCGGCAAAGCGCTCACGTGTGATAAAGAAATACTCTCTTCCGTCCACCTCGCCGGGACGAGCCTTGCGGGATGTGACGGATGTGGAAAAGCACATATCCTTCCTGCCCTCGATCGCTTTGAAGACAACGGTAGATTTCCCTGCGCCAGAGGGCCCGGAGACGACGATCAGCCTTCCCTTTTCACTCATTTTTTTGTCCTGCTTCCTCTTTATTTTTCTCTTCTGCCCGCTGCGCCAGAGCCTCCGGCGTCAGCGAGGATAAGATCAGGTTCCCGCTGTCCGTCACGATGACGGCGCGTGTACTGCGTCCAAAGGACGCGTCTATAAGTTGGCCGCGCTCCCGTCCGTCCTGGATCATGCGCTTGATTGGCGCAGATTCCGGGCTGACGATGGATACGATCCGTTCTGCCGAGACAAGATTGCCGAACCCGATGTTGATCAGCTTCATGGCATATCCTCACTCAATGTTCTGGATCTGTTCACGGATCTTCTCAATCTCTGATTTCAGATCCACCACGACATGGGCAATATCGGAGTTCTGGCATTTTGAGCCGATGGTGTTGGCCTCGCGATTGAACTCCTGAATGAGGAAATCGATCTTTCGTCCGATGGGAGAGGAGCCCTTGAGCATGGTTCGCAGCTGGCTCATATGACTTCTCAGACGCACAGTCTCTTCGTCAACCGCAACTCTGTCGGCGTAAATCGCACACTCGGCCAGAATCCGGCTTTCCTCGATCCCCGCGGTGCCGAGAAGCTCGGTCATCTTATCGCGCAGCCGGGCGCGGTAGGCTTCCACCGTCTTGGGAGATTCGCGCTCCACGATGGAAACCAGTTCTTCGATGGTGCCCAGCTTTTCCAGCACGTCCGCGCAGAGACGCTCACCTTCACGCAGGCGCATGGCGTCAAAATCGCACAGAGCCTGTTCGACGATATTAACGATGCCGTCAGAGATCGCTTCGGCGTCAAGATCCTCTTTCTCCACGATCAGGATATCCGGAAAGCGGCTGACGCTCAGCGCGGTCAGATCATTAGCAAGCCCATACTCTTCCGAAATCTTCTGGATAGCGTCGATGTAGCCCCGCAGAAGAGGCTCGTTGACTTTCACGTTCATATTGCCCGCAGCGGAAGTGTCCACATTGATGAACATGTCCACCTTACCGCGGGAAATATGCCGGGAAATGGCAGCCTTTACAGCATCCTCGGCAAAGAGAAAACTGCGCGGCATCCGCACGGATGCGTCCAAATAGCGATTGTTAACGCTTTTGAGTTCAACGGATATTTCCAGTTCTCCGACCTTGCCCTTGGCATTGCCGTAGCCCGTCATGCTTTTGATCATGGTTTCCTCCGCATTCAAAGAACTTTAGTGATATCATAGCTGATCGACGCTTTTTTGTTTCCTCTTTGCGTCAGCACCAGCAGCACCGCCCCAAAGGCCAGTCCCAGAAAACTGCACAGGATGCACAGCCCTTCTCTAAGTCCGGCGGCATAGGCCGCGCCATACCCCAGCAGAAAGCAAACAAGGGGCATTACATAGACCAGAAACACGGCCCCAAAGACCGCCGAGGTACGGCTTTCAATGAGAACCCGCTGCCCGGGCTCGGCCGAGACATGGTTTTTGGCAATAGCCTTGACCTCGCTCTGGAGCATGCAGCTCTCACAGCTGCCGCAGTTTCCGCCGCAGGCGGTCATTCGAGTCACGGCAACCTCAGCCATATCATGGGGAAACAGGCGCGTGACGATTCCTTCCTGTGTCATTCGTCCGTTTCCCTCCTGATTTCGATGGAAATGGTGTAATCCCCGATAGCTCCAACATCGGAGTATCCGTCCACCGTAATCTTGACCGGCGGCATGAACTGCCCGACAGAGGTGTTGTAATCCTTCAAATCAGCCACGGCGCGGATGTTCTCGCTCTTGACGTTTTGCAGCTGCTCGGGCGTGCCGCGCAGACGAACGGCAAGGTTTTCGGACAGAACCTCAGCTGAGTAGCCGTCGGTGACATTGATGCAGGTCATATTCTCGTTTCGCACATAGAATGTGCGGGTCTCAAGACCGATGATCTCGACCTCCACATGCGCTTCGTTGATACCCGATAGATTCTTCAGCCCGTCGTTATAGACGATGCGATAATCACTGGAGAACGTGGCGTCGAAATTACTCAGATCGATGGTGGCCAGCGAAATCCGATTCAGGCCGGAGAGAATGGCCGTATCACCGGCAAGGGTAATGGAATCCGGCTCGACAGTGACGATGGTGTTGGCCGTGGACGCGCCGGCGGCACCGATGAGATCGACGGTCAGCGGGATCTGCTTGACCGCGAGGATGCGCAGCGTGGCGTGGATCGTGTCGGTAGAGAAGCTAAGCCCCGTGGTAGAGCACTCCTCACCGTTCTCGTCCTGGAGCGTAAAGCCGATATCCGTGGAGTAGGTGCTGGAAACATCCATGGCGCCGAATTCGACCCAGGCGCGATTGATGTTCTTCAGATACGCCTCAGGTCCGGATACGGTGATCGTGGCGGGCTCAAACTCCGGCGTTTCGGCGGTGAAGCCCTCCGCTACGCTGCCTTCAAAGCTGCCGGACACGGGGATGACCTTGCTTGTCTGAGCCGAGACCATAAAGTTCACGGTCTCGGGGGTCTTGGAAATGGCCTTGACGCCGCCGCTGTCCACGCCGTCCGGATATTTGACCGTGTACTGCAGCGAGGTATACGCCGCCTGCGTCAGTTTACTGACGTCGATCTGCGCTACCAGATCGTCCGAACTCCAGGTTCCGACAACACGCCGCGGGCCGGATACTTCGACCGTGACGGTGTTGGTATTCAGCCCGGTTATGACCAGATTCCGGGAGTTGAGAAGGATATCCTCGCCCACCAGCTCCACCTTGACGCCGCGGAAGGTTTGCTTGTATTCCTCGGTGTCCTGGCTGATCACGTAGATCCAGAGGGAAAGCGAGGCCATCAGAGCGATAATCAGCCAGAAGATCCTGCTGTTATACAGTTTTCTCATTACGCTCGTCTTCTTCATTGTTTTTCCCCTTAAAGAGCTTTTTCATAAGCTGCAGAATGCCGCGCTGGCCCTGTGCAGGCTCCGGCGTAACAAGTTCGGAGCGCAGGATACGTTCGAGCGTGGCGGCGTTCAGATGCCGCTTGAGCATCCCGTCGATGGCCACGGAGATCGAACCCGTCTCCTCGCTGACGATAACGACCACGGCGTCAGACTGTTCGCTCAGACCGATACCGGCGCGATGTCGCATACCCAGCTCCTTGCTCAGGTTGGTGCTCTTGGTCAGCGGCAGTACACAGCCGGCAGCGGCCAGGCGCCCTGCGCGGATAATCAGTGCGCCGTCGTGCAGCGGAGCCTTGTTGAAGAAGATGTTCTTCATCAACTCGGCGTTCGTATCGGCGTTGATGATCGTGCCGGTACTCATGATCTCATTGAGACGGATATTGCGCTCGAAGATGATGAGCGCGCCAGTCTTGGAGGCGGACATATCTGAACAGGCCAGAACCGTATGCGCTATGGCGGAATCGATTTCTGTGCCTGTCTCGCCCCGGGAGCTGGAAAGGCCGCTGCCCATACGCTCAAGCAGGCGGCGCAGCTCAGGCTGGAACAGGATGACCAGCGCAATCAGTCCCAGCTCCGCCGCCTTTCTGAGCACAAAGCTGATCATCTTCAGACCAAAGAGGTCCGAGAGCAGCATGACGATCAGAAAAACCAGAATTCCCTTGGCCAGGTTATAGGAATTGGTCCTTCTGACAAACCAGATGGCTTTATAAATCAGATAAGCGACGAGCAGGATGTCGATGATATCCGCCACGCCGATTGTCACAAGCAGGTTGAGCGAGCGCTCAATACCGGTTCTTATCGCTTCCATATATGATCCTCAGTCAACATATTTACGCAGAGACCCTTTTTATCACTTTATTATATAGCAAAGCCCGGAAAAAGGCAAATGGAAAGCGTGTTGAATTTATATAATTTTTATTAATTTTGCCGCGGCAGCTTCCACCTCGCCGTGCGTGTTGAAGGGAGAGAAGCTCATGCGCACTGTGCCGGTGGCGATGGTTCCCGCGCTCTCATGAGCCAGCGGCGCACAGTGGAGTCCGGCGCGAACGCAGATCCCCGCCTCTCCCAGGCGTGCGGCAATCTCTTCGCAGTCCAATGTGGAGCAGCGAAAGCTCAGCACGCCGCTCTGTACCTCGCCTTCCGGGCAAAAGAGCTGCAATTCCTCTCTGTTCTGTAAAAGCTGGCGCATGTGTGAGCACAGCTCCTGTTCATGACGCTCGATTTCTTTTCGGCCGCGTTTCGTGATATACCGGATAGCTGCTGACAGCGCTGCCGCGGCCGGGGCGTTCTGTGTGCCTGCCTCAAAGCGGTCCGGATAATAGTCCGGCATGGTCTTCTGCCTGCTGTCGCTGCCGGAGCCGCCAAAGAGAAGCGGTGTTCCCTGCTTCTGCCCGCAGAGCAGCAGGCCGCTGCCCGGTACCCCCAGAAGGGATTTATGGCCAGGCATGGCCACGTAAGCGCAGTTGAGCTCGTGCCAGTCCAGTTCGATCACGCCGGCGCTCTGAGAAGCGTCGACGATCAGGGGCACCCCTTCCTGCCGGCACAGCCGCGCTATTTCCCCAATGGGCAGCACATAGCCAAACACATTGGACACATGAGTACTGACAGCCAGAGAGGCCCCCTTGAGAAGAATTCGAAAATCCCTCAAAAGGGATTCGTCGTCAAAAAGCCTGCGTCCCGCAACCGACAACTCCATCCCGGAGGCAATCAGCGGACGGACCACGGAATTGTGTTCAAATCCGGATATCACCGCACGCCTCCCCGGTTGTGCCAGGGCATGGATGGCAATATTCAATGCGTGGGTCGCATTCATGGTCATTACCACGCGCTCCGGATCCGGGAAGTTGAAGAAGGCAGCAGCCGCCTCTCTCGCCGCCAGCATGGCGACGGACGCCCTCATGGCCGGCGCGTAAGAGCCCCTTCCGGGGCTGGAAGCAGAGAGAAGTGTGCGCTCGTAAGCGCGAAGGACTTCTCCCGGCTTCTGAAACGAGGTAGCGGCACAGTCCAGATAGATCATGCCTGCACCTCGATCCATTCGCCGCGATCTTCCCTGGAAAAGACTTTCCCAAATGGCATCTTATTCGAGCGAAGCAGGGATAACGCATTCTCCAGCTTTCCGTGTAACAAAAGCGCATAGGTACAGCCCGCTTTTGTCAGGCCGCTCGGCGCTTTGGTCACAGAAGCACGGATCAGGGAGGATTGGAGCAGCCTTGCACAGCGCTGTGCGCTGGTAACGGAGCGGCACAGAATGAGATACTGTTTCAATTCGGTCACCTCAACAAAAAAAGCAGAGCACGGATTCACCATGCTCTGCCTGACAGTCAACTTATTTACCACGCACGGTACATGACATCCTATGCGCGGCGATTAAAAACTGATTATCGCTTCTCGATGAGGACGACCGCGTGAGCGGCAATGCCGGAGCCGTCGCCTGTGAAGCCCAGACCTTCCTCGGTAGTGGCCTTGACACTGATCACATCTGCCTCGACACCGATAGCGTCGGCTATGTTGCGACGCATCTGCGGGATATATGGCATCAGCTTCGGACGCTGGGCCAGGATCGTGCAGTCCGCGTTGACAAGGCCATAACCGGCCTCACGGAGCATGCGCGTCACTTCACGCAGCAGCATGGCGCTGTCCGCGCCTGCGTATCGCTCGTCCTTGTCCGGAAAAAGTTGGCCGATGTCGCCCAGCGCGGCGGCGCCCAGCATCGCATCCATCAGCGCATGAAGCAGCACGTCAGCGTCGGAATGACCCAGAAGGCCCTTTTCATACGGAATGATAACGCCGCCGAGAATCAGCGCGCGCCCTTCCACCAGTCGGTGAACGTCGTATCCGTGACCGATCTTCATGCTTCTCCCCTGCTTTTCAGAATAGCCTCGCCGATCATCAGATCGCGCGGCGTGGTGATCTTGATATTGTCCTCTTCTCCGGCAACCGCGAAGGTCCGAAAGCCGGTCATATCCATGGCCGCGCTGTCGTCAGACAGCGCAAGTCCCTTCTCAGCGGCCCTGGTCAGCGCCCCTTTGATCAGCATCGCGTCAAAGATCTGAGGCGTCTGCACACGATACGTAGTGGCGCGATCAACGGTGCCTATAACAAAGCTGGACTCGTCCACAGCCTTGAGCGTATCGGTGCTGGGAAGCACGGGGACGGCGGCCTTATGCTCCTGAGCGGCTAAAACCGTGCGCTTGATCAGCGTGTCGGTCAGCAGCGGACGCGCTGCGTCGTGAATGGCAATCAGCTTTGCATCGGACTTAACGGCCGCGCATCCGATGAGCGACGATTCCATTCGGGTCTTGCCGCCTGCCACCACCTTGGCGACCTTGTTGAAGCCGTTCTTGGCGATCAGATCCGCTACGCTTTCCAGCTTGTCCTTGCGGGTGACGACTACGATCTCACGGATATAGTCGGAGTTTTCAAATACCCGCAATGTACGAACCAATACACTGACGCCGCAAAGCTCAGCGCTTAACTTATCCGCGCCCATTCTGACCGAGTTACCGGCCGCCACGATCACGGCCGAACAGCGGGGCTTTTCAGAGCTCTTTTTGAAAAGATCGGCAATGGCCATGTAAGGCTCCTTTCTCAGCCCTTAAGCTGACGCTTGCGATAGAAGTTCATCATACCGTCCTGCATATCATCCAGATGCTTGAGCATCTTACCGGCGCCGTAGGCCGCGCAGGAAACCGCATCGTCAACAACCACCGTGCGGATACCGGTGCTGCGTTCGATGAGCTTGTCGATGCCATAGATTAGACTGCCGCCGCCGGACATGACAATGCCGTTCCGGTCCAGGTCGCCCACCAGCTGCGGAGGCGTGCGCTCCAGAACATTGTGAATCGCTTCTAGAATGCGGTTCATGGGCTCCACAAAAGCCTCGATCAGTTCTCCGGAGCTCAGCGACACAGTCTTGGGAAGGCCGTTGGTCAGGCTTCTGCCCTTGACCTCCTCCAGTCCCACGTCGGGGCGCTGAATGACACAGCCGATGCTGCGTTTGATCTCCTCGGCGGTCCCCAGGCCGATGAGCATATTATGCTTCCGGCGGACGTATTTGACGATTGCTTCGTCAAAGCTGGCGCCGGCGGTCTTGATGGACTCGCACTCCACCACGCCGCCGACAGAGACAACGGCAACCTCGGTGGTGCCGCCGCCGATATCGATGATCATGTGTCCGTCTGGCTTGGAGATATCGATGCCCGCGCCGAGAGCCGTTGCCACAGCGGTTTCCAGCAGGTACACCTTCCGGGCGCCGGCCTCAATAGCCGAGTCGATCACAGCACGCTCCTCCACGCCGGAGATGCTGCTGGGCACACAAGCCAGCACACAGGGCTTGAAAAAGCTGAAGGAAGTGATTCTGCCGATCAGCTCGCGCAGCATCTGCGCGCTCATCTCATAATCCGAAATTACACCGGCGCTGACCGGGTGAATGGCGACTATGTTGGCCGGCGTACGTCCCAGCATCTTCTGTGCATCCTGGCCGACCTTGAGTATCTTGCCCGTAAACTTATCCACTGCGACAACCGTCGGCTCGCGCAATACCACGCCCTTACCCTGCTCAAACACGAGTGTGGAAGAAGTACCCATGTCAATCGCTATGTCTTTTTCGAATATAACCATTTTCCTTCACCTCAAAGATAGTAGTTCGCTCGTGTCAAGTCGGCCGTCAGCTATGCCTGCTTCTGGCAAGCGTGACGCCGAAGACCCCTTCAGCGCCGGCGGAGCGCAGCATTCTGGCGCACTCGTTGATTGTAGCGCCGGTAGTCACGATATCATCCACCAACAGGATCCGGAGTCCTTTAACAGATTCAGGATCGCATAGCCGGTAAACGCCCGCAACATTCTTGCGCCGCTGTTCCGGAGACTTAAGCGAGGACTGCGCCGGGTTGTCGTTTGTTTTGAGCAGTAAACGCCTGCAGGGGCAGAGCGTGAGTTCACTCAATTCCTCGGCCAGCAGCTGAGCCTGGTCGTATCCGCGTTGTTTTAACCGCTTTGCACTGACAGGCACCCAGGTGATTAAATCGAAAGAAATCTCCTGCTGCCGAAGCGCATCGGCCATGATGCGTGCAAAGCTTGCCGCATAGACGCGCAGGCCGTGGAACTTAAAGCGCAGGAGCGCACTGCGCACGTTTTCTTCATAAAAGAGCGGCGAGACGCAAAGCTCGATGTGCCGCATGACTTGCCGCTGCGCGCTGCCTCGCGCCCAGGGAAGCTTTTCGCTGCAGGCTTTGCAATGCGCTTTCTCATAATCCTTCAAAATGCAGCGGCAAAAGGGGCAGCGGCGCGGAAAGAAGAGATCAAGAAGCGCGTCGAAAAAAGCTTTCAAACAAAATCGCTCCTATTCTACCCACGGCAAGGGTGCCTGTCAAGCACGGAATCCTTCTGTTCCAGACGCGGTTAGTACCGGAAGAAGCATCGTTTTTCTGATTATACCACCTGCGGCGGCGTTGTTCAACCACGCAGGTTATCTCGCTGTCAGCCAAAAAAAGCAAAGATCTTTTCCCAGTACGGGATCAGAACCTCGGAGTCGGTCATGTACAGTTCATGCTTCATACCGGGAATGCGAACAAGCTCGCAGCCTTTCGTCCGGGAAGCGAACAGATCCTGGGAGGCGTTTTTAACCACCGTGTCGGCGCCGGCCTGGAAGAGGAGCACCGGGATCTGGATCTTTGCGGTCTGGGCCTTGGACGTGACACGGGCGCAGGCCTTGACCGACTGCTTGCCCCAGTTGATGGAGGGGGCGCTTGTCTGCAATGCCAGGTCGTTCTTGCGTTTGTCGAAGTAATAGAGATAGCGGCACTCCGAAGAATCGCAGCTGTTGAGAAAGTCCGGCTCCTCCTGGAAGGAGTCCACGGGCTGAAGAGAATTCTTGCGCTTCTCCCCCATGCCCTTGATGCTGGCGCCGATATACACGACCGGCACCGGGATCTTGCCGAAGCTCAGACCCAGCATCGGAGAGGAAAGCACAGCTTTGTCAAATAGATCTGGATAGCTCTCAATGGTCCAGGCGCCCACACAGCCGCCCATGGAGTGGCAGTAGAGATACACCGGAAGATCCCCCGCAGCTGGCTTGACGAGCGTTTTTGTCAGATGCACCAGGTCCAGCACATAGTCCTGGAAATGCTCGATATGCACCACGTAGGGATTCTCATTGTGACGCTTGGACCGACCGTGTCCGCGGTGGTCGACGCCCCAGACCTCATAACCTGCCTGCAGCATGTAGTAGATGCTCTCCGTAAACTTCTTGACAGACTCTGTAAAGCCGTGACTGATAACGATCACACCTTTTGCCTCGTCCGCCTTGAAGTGCTCGTAATAGATCTGTTCGCCCGGGATACGCTCATCATAGCCGGATTTCATCCGCGCCTCGACATAAGGTTCAACGACGGTACGCATGGTCTCGGCGTAGTTCTCTTCGGTGATCCAACGCATGCTGACTTTCCTCCTGTACTTTTTATGAATTTAATCCGCACTTTTTTCGGATGCGCAGACGCAGGGCATTGTAACGGCGCGACTGCCGGACATTATCGATCATCTGATAAGCGATCCTGTCGTCGCCCACCAGGATCAAAAGCTCTTTTGCCCGGGTCACGGCAGTATAGAGGATATCGCGGGACATAAGCATCTGCGTCGTCGCGCTCAGGCACAGGATAACGGCCCGATACTCGCTCCCCTGCGATTTGTGTACGGTCATGGCCCAGGCATGCTCCAGTTCAATGAGCTGATCAAAGCTGTAGGAGGCAAGCCTACCGTCAAAATCCACGGTCAGTGTCTCCTGCTCGTGATCAATACGTGACACCACGCCGATATCACCGTTATAGATGCCGCTGCCGGCGCTGCGGTTATCGGCGGTGTGCCACAGAAGATCGTAGTTGTTGCGGATCTGCATGACCCGATCGCCTTCGCGAAATACAACCGTGCCGAACAGCTTTTCCTTCTTTCCCGGAACGGCGGGATTGAGCGCCTCCTGCAGACTTTTATTGAGATTCGCAGTCCCCAACTCCCCTTTTCGCGTGGGAGAAAGAACCTGGATCTCTTCGCTGGGGATGTGCATTTTCTGCGGAAGACGCGAGGCGCACAGCTCTGTGATCGTCTCGACCGTGCTGGCAGACTGCAGTCGTTTGAGGCGGAAGAAATCTCCCGCGTTTTCCGACAGGTCCGGATGCTCGCCCCGGTTGATCATATGGGCGTTGCGGATGATGCGGCTGGTACTGTTCTGACGGAAGATCTCAGTCAGACGTACCGTGGGAACAACCTCGCTGCGGATGATAGCGGAAAACACGTCGCCCGGCCCTACAGAGGGAAGCTGATCCGCGTCGCCCACCAGGACAAGACGCGCGTCGGAGGGGATAGCCTGCAGCAGCGCACTCATCAGGGAAATATCTACCATGGAGCACTCGTCCAATATAACGGCGTCACAGTCAAGCTGCTCGGAAGCGTTTTTGGAAAAAACGACGCTCTCTTCGTCCTCGGCAAATTTGGCCCCCAGCAGGCGGTGAACGGTGGAAGCCTCACTGCCGGTGAGCTCGGTCATGCGTTTGGCCGCGCGCCCTGTGGGCGCCGTCAGCAGCGTCTTATACCCTAACCGGTCAAACATCGCAAGGATTGCTCTGATCGTGGTAGTCTTACCGGTACCGGGCCCGCCGGTGATCACAACAAGCTGGTTTTCCAGCGCCAGCTGGAGCGTATCACGCTGACGCGGAGCATAGCGAATATTGAGCTTATGCTCCAATTCCGAGAGCAGAGACGCAAAATTCATCTGGAACGTATAGTGTCCGCCGGCCATGGCGGCGATCCGCTCGGCCGTGAAGCACTCGGCGTCATAGAGGCGCTGCAGATAACAGGCGTCGCAGCCCGCGATCTGTTCATAGGCGATCCGGCCATTTCCGATCATGTCTTCCAGCACGGCATCCACCCGATCCACATCCACGTCGATCATCTGGGCAGTAATGGCCGCGAGCTTTTCCCGGGGAATAAAGCAGTGTCCACCCCCGGCGTTATATTCCAGTTCAAAGATAGCGGCGGCCTCAATGCGATTCTCGCTGGCCAGCTCGATCCCCAGCTCCAGCGCCATATCGTCCGCCTCGTTAAAGCTGCCGCCGATATGGGCAGAGGCAAGGATATAGGGATTATCCTGCAGGATCTTCATCGCGCTGTCGCCATAGAAGCGGTACATGCGGATAGCGAGGATCGGACGCAGGCCAAAGGAGCAAACAAACTCCATGAGCCGGCGCATACCGGTCTGATGCCGGAAGGTCTCGGAGAGCTGCTGTGCTTTCTGTAGGCTGATCCCCTTGATGGTTGCCAGCTTCTCCGGCGCATTCTCCAGCACATCCAGCGTCTGGTCGCCGAAGCGGTTTACGATCAGCGAAGCCGTGGCCGGACCGATACCGCGGACGGCGCCGCCTGCCAGATAATCGTAAATGGCCGGTGCGGAGCTGGGCAGCAGACGCTGGGCATACTCCGCCTTAAACTGCTTTCCGTGAACGGAATGGGTCATCCAGTTGCCGGAGATGATCATCGACTCACCCGCCGCGGCATACGGAAACGTCCCGACGACGGTGACATGTTCCTCCTCGGCGGTGCGCAGCCGAAGCACTGTGTAGCCGTTCTCTTCGTTTTTGTATATGACCGAATCTACAACGCCGACGAGCTCCTGCAGTTCGTTATCCTGATCCATGTTCTTACTCCGCTCTTTCCAGCAATGGCTTTAGATATTGCCCGGTGTAGCTCTCCTCGCAGCGGGCGCAGTCCTCAGGCGTACCGGCGAAGACCAGCGTTCCGCCGCCGTCGCCGCCTTCAGGCCCCAGGTCGATGATATAATCGGCCACCTTGATAACGTCAAGATTGTGCTCGATAACCACAACGGTATTGCCGGACTCCACCAGTCTGTCCAGAATATGGACCAGCTTGTGGATATCTGCCACATGAAGGCCGGTGGTGGGCTCGTCTAGCACATAGACCGTCGAGCCGGTCTCCCGCTTGGCCAGCTCTGTGGCCAGCTTCACACGCTGGGCTTCACCGCCGGAGAGCGTCGTACTGGATTGTCCGAGCCGGATATATCCAAGTCCCACGTCCAGCAGCGTCTCGATCTTGCGTCTGACCTTGGGCTGATTTTCAAAGAAGGTATAAGCCTCCTCCACGGTCATGTCCAACACGTCGGCAATGCTCTTGCCCTTGTACTTGACCTCCAGCGTTTCGCGGTTATAGCGTTTGCCCTTGCAGACTTCGCAGGGGACAAACACGTCCGGAAGAAAATGCATTTCGATCTTCACCAGACCGTCGCCCGAGCAGGCCTCACAGCGGCCGCCCTTCACGTTGAAGGAAAAGCGGCTCTGACCGAAGCCGCGCATTTTCGCGTCCGGCGTGGAGGCAAAAATGTCTCGGATGTCATTAAAAGCGCCTGTGTACGTAGCGGGGTTCGAGCGCGGCGTGCGTCCGATGGGACTCTGGTCGATGCAGATGACCTTGTCCACATAGTTCAGTCCTTCGATCCCGTCGGACTTGCCGGGGCGGACTTTTACACGGTTCTTCTCGGCCGCCAGCGTTTTATACAGGATCTCGTTGATAAGAGAGGATTTGCCGCTGCCGGACACGCCGGTTACGCAGATGAGCGTCCCGAGAGGAAACTCCACATCGATGTTTTTCAGGTTGTTCTCTCTGGCCCCGCGGATCACCAGGCTGTGACCGCTCCCCCTGCGGCGCTGCGCCGGGACAGGGATAAAGCGTTTGCCGCTCAGATACTGGCCGGTAACAGAAGTTTCACAGGCGCAGATTTCTTCAAACGTACCCTCCGCCACAACAGAGCCGCCGTTGACGCCGGCTCCGGGGCCGATATCGATGATATGATCGGCGGCGCGCATCGTGTCCTCGTCGTGCTCCACCACGATCAGGGTGTTCCCCAGATCACGCAGCTCCTTGAGCGTGCGGATGAGCTTGGCGTTGTCACGCTGGTGCAGGCCTATGCTGGGCTCATCCAGGATATACAGAACACCCATCAGGCTCGATCCGATCTGGGTTGCCAGGCGGATACGCTGACTCTCACCGCCGGAAAGGGTCCCGGCAGAGCGGGAAAGGGTCAGATAACCGAGACCAACGCTGGACAAAAAGCCCAGACGAGCGCGGATCTCCTTGATGATCCGCTCGCCGATAAGCAGTTCTTTTTCCGTAAAATGCGTTTCGTCAAAAAAGCGCAGGGCATCCACAACCGACAGATCGGAAAACTCCGCTATACTCATGCCGCCCACCGTCACGGCCAGGGCTGTCTTTTTCAGACGCCGACCGCCGCAGTCCGGACACGGGATCTCGGCCATGCAGTCCTCGATATCCTCCCGCATGGAGGGACTCTGCGTTTCCTTATAGCGACGCTGCAGATTGGGCACGATTCCCTCAAATTCGCGCTTGATGACGCCAAAGCCCTCGTTCTTCTCAAAACGAAGCTGAAGGGCCTCCCCTTTTGTACCGTAAAGGATGGCATCCAGGCCCTCCTTCGGGATATCGCGGACAGGGTCTGTCAGCTTGAAGCGGTAGCGCTTGGCAAGTGCCTCAAAATACATGCGGGAGATGGAATCGCTCTTGACGTTTCCCCAGCCGCTGGCGGTGATGGCGCCGTCCATGATGCTCAGGGACGGGTTGGGGATGATCAGCTCCGGATCCACCAGAAGCTGCACCCCAAGACCGGTACAGCTGGGGCAGGCGCCGTAGGGATTGTTAAAGGAGAACAGGCGCGGTGTCAGCTCTTCGATGGAAATGCCGCAGTCCTCGCAGGCGTAATTCTGAGAAAAGGACAGCGTCTGTGCTTCCTCGCCCAGCACGTCCACCATTACCAGACCGCCCGCCAGAGCCAGCGCGGTTTCGGTGGAATCGGTCAGGCGGCGCTGAATATCCGGCTTGATCACAAGACGGTCCACAACGATCTCAATGTTGTGCTTCTTGTTCTTTTCCAGCCGGATCTCCTCGCTGAGATCGTAGAGGTTTCCGTCCACACGCGCACGGACGTAGCCGGATTTTTTTGCATCCTCAAAGACCTTGGTGTGCTCGCCCTTCCGGCCGCGAACCACCTTGGCCAGAATCTGAATACGGGCCCCCTGCGGCAGCGTCATGATCTGATCGACGATCTGATCGATTGTCTGCTGGCGGATCTCCTTACCGCAATTCGGACAGTGCGGAATGCCGATGCGCGCCCAGAGAAGACGCATATAATCATAGATCTCCGTCACCGTGCCCACGGTGGAACGCGGGTTTTTGGAGGTGGTCTTCTGGTCGATGGAAATGGCCGGAGACAAACCGTCGATATAATCCACATCCGGTTTGTCCATCTGTCCCAGGAACATGCGGGCGTAGGAACTGAGACTCTCCACATAGCGGCGCTGGCCCTCGGCGTAGATCGTGTCGAAAGCCAGGCTGGACTTACCGCTGCCGGACAGACCGGTGATAACTACCAGCTTGTCGCGCGGAATCTCCACGTCTATGTTTTTCAGATTGTTTTCTCTTGCCCCTTTGATAAAGATGCTGTCCTGCATGCTTACTCCTTCGTAACAGCCGCTGTGGCGGCACGTGTGATGCGAATCAGATCCTGCGGTGAAAGCTCGACCTGCGCGCCGATCCTGCCGGCGCTGACGACCATGGTTTCCTGATCAAGAGCAGAGTCGTCGATCACCGTCTTATATTGCTTTTTCATGCCGACGGGAGAACAGCCGCCCCGGATATATCCGGTCAAGGTATTGATCTCGCTGACATGGACCATGGCAATAGACTTTGCGCCTACTGCCCTGGCCGCGGCCTTGAGATCCAGTTCTTTTGCCACCGGGATCACGAAAACATAAATCGCCTGGTCCGAGCCGCGCGCTACCAGCGTCTTGAACACGCAGGCGCTGTCTTTTCCGATGAGTCCTGCCACGGTTACGCCGTCCACGGCGCTGTCCCCGTGCGGGTATTCATGTGTGCTGTATGCGATTTTTGCCCGATCAAGCTTGCGCATCACATTCGTTTTTTGCTCGGCCATTGCGATTTCTCCGCGCGTTCTTCAATTTGCGTTATTTTTTATTATACCTTTCTTTTCGCGCTCTTTCAATAGGAAAAGGCTGGTTGCGAATACGAAAAAACGAAAAGAAAAACCCGGCGGAATAACCGCCGGGAATGTAAGATTCCTCAGGACTGATCGAAGCGCTTGAGCATGTTTTCCACGCTGTTGTCCAGAACGGCAAGGCACTGCTCCACCGTGATTTCCGGCGGCAGCTGCATTCCCATATCCAGCCACTGGGATATGACGCCAACCACACAGTGCGAATAAAACTCCACCACAAACTCAAAATCGCGCCTGTCGATTTTCATGTCGTGCGAGACGATAACGGCAAAGCTGCGAATGCAATTCTGCAGCTTCTGTTTGTAAAAGCGCAGCATATAGGTGCGGTTGGGAGAATTATAAATGTTCAGTGCAAAGTCCGCGTTGTGGATCAGATACATGAAAAAGCTGGAGACGTCCTCGCGCCAGCGCTCATACTTCACCTCATGAGGCAGATTTCTGTCCGCATCCACTTCAAAAACCCATTCCAGCAGATCATACACATCGTCAAAATGGTAATAAAATGTCTGCCGGTTGACCCCGCAAATCTCCACAAGGTCCTTTACCGTGATCTTGTCGATGGGCTTGACGGCCATCATTTTTTTCAAGGCCTGTCCAAGCGCTTCTTTTGTAGATGAAGACATGTTATCCCTCACATTGTATGGTCTGAATCGGGCCAAGAACGCAGCGTACCCTTGTGCACCAGAAACGCCTGCCGGGCAAGCCTTGCCATCGGTGTGTCAGACAGCGAATCCGAATAAAACTCTGCGATTTGGGTATCGCCGTATAAGGAGCGGAAGCGATTGACCTTCTCCGAATCGTGACAGTTCTCACCCTCGATGCGGCCGCTTCGGATATCCATGCGCGTCCCCAGAACGGAGACGCCCAGACGGCGCGCGGCCTCCCCCACCAGAAATTCCGGCGAGGCGGTGATGATCAGATCATCCGCCTTGCGTTGGTTCAGATACCAGCGCTCGACCTGTGAGAAATGCTTGTCCCAGAAGTCCTGTACAAGTCCTTCCGGATCCGGAACATAGCGCAGGAAGGAGAAGAGCTGCTCCTTCAGTGTCTTGGTCGGAATTCGCCCGGCTCGATACCGAACAGCAGCTCCGATCGTGCCGGGAGCCGTGCGGAGCAGTGCGCCCGGACAGCGCTTCACACAGTACAGAATAAAGGCAAAGGAGCTGTCGGGTTGGAAGATCGTTTCGTCAAAATCGTATACGTTCATCGATCAGAGAACGTAAGTAACGTAATTCTCTTTGCGCTTCTTCATAGCCGGAGCTTCTGCCGGATAGCCCAGGATGCAGTTGCCGATACCGAGCCACTCGCCCTCGATGCCCCATTTCCTCAAAAGAGCCTTGCCCTCTTCGGTAGCAAAGACTTCTCTGGCACGGTTGATCCAGCAGGAGCCCAAACCGATCGCGTTGGCGGCGTTCATAAGATTACCCATGACCAGACTGCCATCCTGAACGGCAAAGTTGCTGTTTGCGTCGGCCAGCACGATCAGCACGGTAGGAGCGCCGTAAAATGGATCGCTGTTCACGCCAAGAACCGCAGCGTTGAGGCGTGAGAGCAAATCCCGCGTCTCTTTGTCCTGGACGGCGACGATGATGGCAGACTGGCCGTTCTTTCCCGAGGCGGCGCATACGCCGGCACGGATCACCGCGTCCATCTCCTCACGGGTGATCTGTTCCTCTTTATACTTGCGGATACTGCGTCTTTCATACAGATTAGCAAGAGCTTCGTTCATTGTTTTTTCTCCCTTCTGAGTTTAGGACGATTTTCTTCAAAATATAGAATACGCAGTGCGTTGAGTACTTCAAAGAGAACGGCTGCGGTCTGCAGCGTGACGGCAAGGCCCACGCCCATCACGCCGAACAGACCAAGCAGCAGCACCAGGACCTTGACCGCTCCGCAGACGATCATATTCGTCGTGGCAGCTTCAGATGCGGCTTTAGCGATCCGACAGGCTCTGGGAATGTTGTGAATATCTTCGCCCAGAATGGCAACGTCGGAAGCCGCAATCGCTTCTTTCCTGTCCAGGCAGCCAAGCGCAATGCCAACGGTAGCAAGCTTGAGCGCATCGGTATCGCAGATACCGTCACCAACAAAGGCCAGCGTCGTGTTGACGTTGCGGTTCGACATCAGATAGTCCACCGAGCTGCATTTTTCCTCGGGCGTCAGCTCAGACTTGACGAGATCAAAGTTCAGCGATGAAGCGACCTTGCGCGCTGCGGAATGAACGTCTCCGGTCAGCATGACGGTCGTTGAAACACCGCACAGACGCAGCTCCTCCACAGCGTCAAAGGCACCGTCACGCAACGCATCCTCCATCACGATGTGGCCAACATAGCGATTGTCGATCGCCACATGGATCGCGGAACCGGGAACCGTCGGCGTATCGTAGCTGATCCCGTGGTCCTCCATCAGCGCGCCGTTTCCCACATAAACGCTGCGCCCGTCGATAAAAGCACAGACGCCGCGGCCGGGCGTTTCCTCGATATCCACAGCTTCCACGTCCGAGGCGTAGGCGCCGCTGGCGTTGACCAGAGCTTTGGCGATGGGATGATCGGAGTGCAGCTCCGCCGCGCCGGCCAGGAACAGCAACTGATCTTCCGTAATGCCGCGGGGAAACACGCCCTTGATGGTATACTTGCCAACTGTGACCGTCCCGGTTTTATCAAAGACCATCGTTTCGGCGCGGGACAGGGCTTCCAGCACGTCATGGCCCTTGATGATCAGGCCTTTGCCCGCCGCGTTGGAAGCAGCGCAGTCATAGGCCAGCTTGACCGTCTGGACAACAGCGTACATCTGGGAAACTGTCAGAAGAACCGACGCCCTCAGCAGCCAGAGCCTCCACTGCCCCGTCACGACAGAGAATACCAGCGCCAGCACGATTGCAGCGGCAACGATGCCGGCAGCGGCGTAAGACATGATGCGCTGGAGCAAGCGCTGCTGGGCAGATTTGTGCATCCATGCGTTTTCCGCGCTGCGGATCAGCGAGGAAATCAGGGACTCACTCTGCGGGCATTCGACTTTCACACGGATGGGCGCGCTCACATTGGTGCAGCCGGACAGCACGCGGCTCCCGGCGGAAACGGCAAAGCTGCTGTTGGAGCGTGTCAGTGCGGAGGCGTCCAGCACCGATGTGCCGCCGATCACAACACCGTCGACAGGGATCAGCTCTCCTGCAGCGATCTCGATCAGATCGCCCTCCTGCAGTTCGGAGGCCTTACCGGAGACCTCACCGCTGTTGCTGATGATCGTAGCCTTATCGCTGCGCAGGGCATAGAGCGCGTCGATCTTCTGAGACTGCAATAGCTCAGCGTACGACAGCGCCAGGTCGCAGAGCTTCATAAAGACCATAATGGCCGCTCCGCCGAAGTTGGAACCGCCGAAGAAGGCCATCAGAGAGGCCAGGGTGATAATCAGCTCTCTGCCGAGAACGATCCCCATAAAGGCCTCTTGGAAGGCTTCAAACAGGTATGAATACCCGGCCAGTAGGAAAGGAACCAGGAAGCTCAAAAGACGGATAAGGCCATGGGTCGGCAGAAAATAAGACACCAGCAAAAGCACAAGTGCCAAGCCCGCAAGAACCAGATCCGTCAAGGTAAATTTGCGATCCAGCGTTTTATTGAGCATGGCGCTCTGGAATCGGTCCTCCACACTCCTGGTGTGGCGCTTATTCTTTTTGGCCTTGCTCCGATCCGGAATGCGGATCGTCAGCTCCTGAAGCGGTCTTCGCGCCGGTTTTTTGATCGGTTTTTCCTTTTGGGCAAGGTGTTTTGCCATCTATCTCTATCCTCTCTCTGAGCGGTATTTATCTGTCAATTGCTCTTTAACTATTTGATGATACCCTTTGAGACAAACGTTGTCAATATGTAAAAACACCCAATCGGGCAATGCCGACGGGGTGCGGATTATCTGTTATTTTAATCTGTTTACAGCTGTCCTTGGCATTATTTTCATGTTCTCTATCTGAATATATCCCTTTTAAGCGCAGAAGATAAGGGCGGACAAGGAAATGAAAAGCGCGGCGCATGACGTCTGCTTTTCCCTTCTGTGTCCAATCTGAAGAAAAGGAGATGCAAACATGTCTTACACTTCCAGTAACCAGCTCGTGAATCCGAACGCCCGTGAGGCTATGGATAAGTTCAAGATGGAAGCCGCCTCTGAAGTCGGCGTCAATCTGAAGAACGGTTACAACGGTGATCTCACCAGCCGTCAGGCCGGTTCCGTTGGCGGCCAGATGGTCAAGAAGATGATCGAGGCCTACGAGAACGGCATGAAGTAAAGCGTCTTTTGACGTAAGGTTGCAGGGCGGCTTGTCCGTCCTGCAATTCTATTTCCGCATGCAGGCATAAAAAAAGCAGCCCTTCGGCTGGCAGTACACAAAAAAGAAATAACCCCTGACTGATCTCCTCGGTTCCACAGTCAGGGGTTATTTCATTCCGATCTTGGTATCTAGCATCCTGGTTACCTCTCTTTCTTCAGATTCGAGCTTCCTGCGGGCTTTGAAATCCACTCAACGGCCACATCACACATCATCAATAACTCGTTTAGTGAGTAAACTATATGTGCCGGAATATTTCCATGCCCGGGATCGCCCCTTCGCTCTGTACTTATTCAGAACGGTTTATGTAATAGGGTGTTTCCCTTTCTGGCTATATATTACCAAAAGCAGGGAGTAATTGCAATTGGCAAAGCCTCCAAAG
>ONSQ01000003.1 GCA_900320465.1 uncultured Eubacteriales bacterium | reverse complement strand
GCGGCGGAGATCGTGCCCTTTGCCAGGATCTCGGCATTGCCGAGGATGTTCATGGAACCGCTTCCGGCAACGCCTGCATAGCTTTCGGTGCCGACCTCGGCCTTGGAAATGTTGGTGTTGATATCCAGCAGGGCGAGCTTGATGCCGCCGGTGGGCTGGGTGGTCTCCGCCGTGGCGAGGGCCGTGTAATCGGTGAGGACCGACAGGGAGGAGGCCTTGATGCCGCGGCACTCGCTCACAAGAGCGTTGAAGGTGCCGCTGGCGTAAGCCTTGCTGACCATGACGCCCACACCCACCAGGGCGATGCTGCTGCCGGTCTTGCGGATGCCGGCGTGTGCGACGGACTTGCCGCGGGACACCACGCTCAGCGTACCGCTGAGATCGAAGGCGGCGCCGTACAGGCTGGCGCTGGCGATGGTATTGGCCTTGGCCGTGACCGTGTTGGCCTGGATATCCAGACCGGCCAGGCTGAAGCCGTGGGACGACTGACCGCCCGCGCCGATGGTGGCGTCGGCCGCGATCACGCCGTCGAGAGATTCGTTGAAGACAGAGCTCACATGGACGCTGCCGCCCTTGACATTCACGTAGTTCAGCCAGGCGTTCTGGGCGCCGGTGAGCTGAGCCAGGGCAACGCTGATGGCCACGTTGATGCCGCTGATGGAGACCAGAGGCTCCTTGATCGTGGCATGGGCCACGCCCTTACCGTTGACGGCTATGGCTATCTCTCCGTCGTCGTCACTCTCCACTTCCCCGCCCTCGCCGGTGAGGACTGCTTCGGCGAAGGGAGACGCCTCGGCCAGCGCCACATTGACGCCGGTGTTGAGCAGCGCCACGCTGACGCCCTTGGTGGCGACGGCGCTCTCGGCCCAGGCGGAGGCCTCGTAGTTGGTGTTGACCTTGACGGAGCCGGCGCGGACCTTGCGGTTCGCGGCGCTGATACTGGAGGAGAAGCGGCCGTCGGCGTAGGCCTTGACCACCGTCAGTGCCACGGAGAAGAGCGAGACGTTGCTGGCCACTTCCACGTCAGCCTTGGCGATGGAGTTGGCGTTCACGATGACCTGCAGCTCGCCGCCGATCGTACCGGCGAAGTTCTGCAGCGTGGCGTAGTTGGTAGCCCGGAAGTTGGCCAGGGCCACGTTGGCCTCGCCGCCCACCAGGTTCAGAGACACGCCGCTGTCGGCCATGCCGCCCACGAGGGCGCTGGCGCCGGGCTTTAGCAGCTCGCCGTCGTTGAGATCGCTGCGCACGGTCATCGACTGGGCGTTGACGGTCATGTCGCGGATCTCGGTGAGCTGAGTCGTGCGGTTGTTGGCCGCGGTCACGTTGACCACGGTGTTGATGGCGCTGAGCGTCACCACCGGCGTGTGGATCACCGCCGTGGCATACGAGCCGCCAAGCGTGTTCACGTTCACCGCGCCGCTGACGTTCAGCGTGCCGCCGCCCGTCATGCCGGTGTAGACGCGGGTGGTGTTGGAGGCGATGGCCACGTTGGTCTTGCCGTTGTACAGCGCCAGATCGACACCGCCGGCGGAAGGCGTGATGTCGCACACTGCCTCAGATCTGTAGTTGTTCTGGATGTCGAGCGAGGCGATGTCGGCCGTTCCGCCGCGGACATTCATACCGGCCTCAAAGCTGCCGCCCGCGATGGCATGGCCAACGATGACGCCGATGGCGATGATGCCCAGGCTGACCTGCTCGGTCTGAGCTCTGGCGGTGGAGCTGCCGCCCGAAGCGACGCTGACGGCGCCGCCGCGGATGTTATTGGCCTCCAGCAGAGCGCGGTTCGTGCTTTCGGCTCTGGCCGTCACGCTGCTGGCGCTGACGGAGGCCAGACCCAGGCCCGCGGTGAAGAGGTAAGCCTTCGACATGGTGTCGCCGAAGCTGACGCTCTTGCTGTCGCCGTTGGTATTAGTGAAGGTATGACCGCTGATACCGCCGTTGGCGGTATTCTGGGTGGAGATGACTTCCATGTCGGAAGCGCTGTCGGCGGTGATGTTGCCGTTGAGCGACACCGTGGCCTCCTGGACGCTGCGCAGCTGAGCCAGCGCGACAGAGACGTTCACCGCCACGCCGCCGAGCGCGGCGCTGTAGAGCGCGGTATAGGTGCGGCCGCGGCCGTTGGCACGGACGCTCAGCGCGCTGCCGTCGCCGGTGAGGATCAGATTGCCGTAGCCGGAAAGCTTGGCGCGGTTCTGGGCGGCGTTGTAGGCCAGGCCCACGTTGACGTTCACGGCCACGCCGCCGGCGGTACCGGTGATGCCCAGGACCGTCGCCTGGGAGTTGGCGGGCTTGTCGGCGGTGCCGGCGTCGAGACTCACGCTGCGGGCCTTCACATCGGCGCCCAGTTCCAGAAGAGCCTCGTTGCGGCTGTTGATCTTGGCCACGTTGACCGAAGCGCCGACCGCGATCAACCCGGCGGTGATGGCGGTGGAATCGATATCGGTGTCACCGGTGAGGGTGGCCTTGATCTTCAGATCACCGCTGAGCGAGATGGGCATCAGTGCCACCTTGGCAACGTTGGAAGCGTAATTCATGGCCAGGGAGACCGAGGCGTTGACCGCCACGCCGCCTGCGCTGACGCCCACGTTGGTAACGGAAGCGCCGCCGTCGGCATTGCCGGTGACGGTCAGGCTCTTGGCCGTGATGCTGCCGCTGCCGCTGTACTTGCCCACATGGGACTCGGCGTCCAGCTTGTTGATGACGATCGCGACCGAGGCGCCGGCAGCGATGAGGCCGGCGGCGACCGAGACGACCACGGCCTTGGCCTCATTGCGGAAGTCATGGGCCACGGTCATGTCGGCGTCGGGCGCGTCGATGGTGACGCTGCGCTCCACTTCGCTTCTCACGGTGGTGCGGTTGACGGCCTTGGCCACGCCCGCGTTGAGTGCGGCGACGCCGGCGGCCATGGCGCCCGTGGCGGTGAAAGCCTTGGTGGTTCCCGTGGTCTTGACCAGGATGCTGTTCGTGACATTGCGGATGCTGCCCGTGCCGCGGATACCGGCCTGGGCCGTGCCGTCGAAGTAGGTCATGGCAACGGAGGCGTTGATGCCCACGATGCCGCCGGCTGCACCCACGTTGACCGTGAGGACCTTGCCGAAGTCCATGTTGGCCAGGACGCTGAGGCTGCGCGCGCCGTCAACACTGCCGCGCACTACGGCCTCAACCTGGGAATACACGTGCAGTACGGACACGCTGACGCCCACACCCGCGATTCCGCCGGCCGCCGTCACCGAGATGAGACGGATGGTGGAGCTCGCAGCTGTGCTGCCGCTGTCCTCATTGGCTTTGGTATTGCTGTCGCTGATTAGATCCGAAGTCAGCGGGTTGTGATCGCTGACGGGAAGTTTGGAGAGTGCCTCGGCGATATCCTTGTCGGCCGAGCCGGAGCTGGCCTTGACGGTGATGTCGCCTCCGGCGCTGAGCACGGCGCCGTGATCCACGCGGGCCTGCACGTTGGAGTGCAGCGTGGAAACCGTGACGCCAACGCCCACACCGGCGGTGCCGCCCACGGCGGCCGAGCCGGTGATAAGCAGCGCGTTGACGGTATCATAGGCCAGCACGTCGATGCGGCCGGCGGCCGTCACGCGGCTGCCTGCGCCGATCACGGCGGCGTTGGAGTCGCTCAGACCGCTGACGGAGGAGACGGTGTACTTTGTGCCTTCCTCGCCGTTGGCCGTAGCGTCGTAAGCGGAGGTATCCAGCGCGCTGGAAGAGCTGGCGGCGGTGGGGACGTACTCATCTTTCTCGCTGTCGTAGTAGTAGCGCTGGTGCGAGGCGTAGACGCCCTGGGCCTCCTCATCGGTGATGCCCACATAGGCGCCGTTGAGGAAGATATACAGCTGACCGTCGCCCACCACCGGGTCCACTTCCCCGCTGGGCTGGCCGTAGTCGCCGTAATCGTCGTCGCTCTCGCTCTGTCCGTCGCCGGCGAGCAGTTCGTCCAGCTCATCGCCGTCGGGACGGTAGGCCGCCGCGGCGCCGCTGCCGCTGTTGAAGGAGGCTTCCATCTGGGTTCTGGGATCCAGACCGCCGCGGCGCAGCTTGCTGCTGTCTACGCTGCCGCTGTAAGGAACAAGGACGCCGCCTTCATTATAAGTATAGTAGGAACCGCTCTTCTCGAAGAGCTTGATGGTCTTGCGCTTGCCGTCCACCGTCACGTCGTAGTAATAGGTGTTGTAGCGCTCGCCGCCGATCTCTTCGGTGTTGTCGTACATGGTGTCGTGGGCATCCTGGCTCATCTTTGCGCCGGAAATCACCACGCTGACCGAAGCGCCGACGCCGGCCACGCCGCCCACAGCCAGGGTGGCGTCCGCCGCGGTGATATCCCGGTCGTCCCGTGCGGTGATGACCACGTTGCGGGCCTCAACGGTATTGTTGTTGCCCAGCACCGCCGCGACCTCGGCGTAGCTGACGCTGACAAGGACGCTGGCCCCGACACCGGCGGTACCGGCGACGGCCACGGTAGCCACGATGGCGATCAGCTCATAGCTGTCGGTGGCGGAGAGGATCAGATCGCCCTGGGCGAAGATCCTGACGTTGTTGCCCGTGACGGCACGGGTGGAGAGCTTGGTGACGATCACGTCCACCGTTCCGCCCACGCCCGCGGCGCCGCCCACTGCAGCTCCGGCCGCGTCGCCGGTAACCAGCTCCTTGGAGCTGGCCGTCAGCTTGACGCTGCCGCCGATCTTGTCGTCGGCCTTGCCGATGCTGGCGTTGTTCAGGATTTCTGCCAGGGTCGTGCCCTGGAAATAGGTGATCACAGCCACGGCGCTGACGCCCGCGGTACCGGCAGCAGCCACGCCAAGCGCCACATTGACCAGCAGATTGTCGGAATCGGCCGACACATTGACGTCCTTGCGCGCGCTGACGCTGCCGCCCAGAGAGGCAGCGCTGCGATCCGTATACACCATGGTGTTCACGTCACCGGCCACACCCGCGGTGGCCGCGGCGCCGAAGCCCAGAGCCAGCAGGATCAGGCGGCTCTTGTCGTCGGCGCGGACGCCCACGCTGCCGGAGGCCTTGGTGACGCAGTTCTCGGCGATGGAGGCCTCCACGCTCTTGGCAAAGACCGTGGTGACGACCGTGGCGCCCACACCCGCCGTGGCGGAGGCGGCCAGCGCCCCGGCCATGGCCCACACATCTGAGTGGTCCTCGGCTCCGACCGCGACGTCGCCCTCGCCCTCTTCCCCTTCCGTGGGGAAGGCGATGATCTCGGCGCCGGCTTCCGCCTTCGCCTTGACCTGGTTGTTGATGACCAGCGTGACCACGCTGCCGGAGATGCCGGCGGTGGCGGCCCCGCCCGCGGCGACCGTGCCAACAACGGCGGTATCGCTGGCCTGAGCCTCGATCATCACGCCGCGGCGCTTGGTGCCACGGTTGGTGGCGGTGGTCAGGCCGGTGCCGCCGGAGCGGACATGGGCGGTGAGCCTGGCGCTCTCAGCCACAGTGGAGGCCACTGTGTTGCCGATCACAGCCGTGCCGACGGAAGCGCCCAGGCCGACCGTGCCGAGAGCAACGGTCAGTCCGCCCGCGAAGACATAGTTTTCACTGTTGAGTTTGCTGATGACGCCGATGGAGTCGCCGGCGGTGACGGTGCTGTTCTTGCCCACCTCGGAGCAAACAGCGGTGTGGGACACCAGGACGGGGATGGTGCCGTTGAAGGCATTTCCCGTGGTGCCGCCGGCCGCCAGACCCACCATCACGTTGAAGTCGTCGCCCACAGACTCGATCAGCACGCTGCCGAGTTCGGCGGTGACGGTATTGTTCTGGCCCAGACTGACAAGCGCGCTGCGCCGCAGAATGTTGGTCAGCACCGTGGCGCCGATCTCCGCCGTGCCGCCGCCGATGGCGAGGGCGCCGGCGACCTCCACCAGATAACTGGAGGAGTCGGTGGTGAGATCCACGTCAAGCTTGGCTTCCACCCTGGTGTTGTCGCCCAGTCTGACCTTCGCTTCGGTACCCGATACCAGCACGCCCACGGTGCCCGCTACCGAGGCTTCGCTTTCCGGCGAGCCGGCGGCGGAGGCGCTGGCCAGGATGTTGATGATCTTTTCGTGGTTGCTGCTGCCGATTTCGACGCTGCCGAGGCTGCTCTTCAGCGCCGCGCCGGCGCCGATATCGGTGATGGCGCTGACGTTGTCCAGCACCACAGCGACCGTGCCGCCCACGGCAACGGTAGCGCCGCCGGGAGCCGCGCTGGCCGAGACGAGCAGCAGGTCGGTCCTGGCGCCGCTCTTGACGCTCAGCAGGTTTGCGGCGGTGACCTTGGCGCCGTCGCCCAGCTCGGCTCTGGCCTTGCTGTCTGCCGAGACCACATTGACCGTGCCGCCCAGGTTCAGCGTGGAGCTGGAACCTGCGGCGATGGACGCGGCCACGGTGAGGATCATGCCGTTGACATTGACCTTGGCGCTCTGATCGTAGCTGCCCTTTTCAAGGCTGATGCTGCTGTTGCTGCCAACACCGGCGACAGCCTCGTCGGCGTTGTCCATCCAGGCCAGCGTCAGACCAACGCCCGCCTTGGAGGGCGCGATCTCCATGCTGCCCGCCAGGATACGCACGTTAGAGTCGTCCGAGGCGTGGAGCAGCATGCCGCGATCCACGCTCTTGCCGGTCTTTTCGCCCTTGAGCACAGCGGCGGGAACGTCGCTGCGCTTGAGCTCGTCGCCGTTCTTCTCATAAGAGCGGCTGCCGTAGACATAGAAGCTGCGCTCGCCCACCTTGTAGATGGTGTAGGTCACGCCGTCCACGGACTCGGTATCGCTCTCGGGGCTGACGCCGAAGTACTCGGGGCCGAAGCCGGCGCGGCTGAGCGTGCCGTTATCATTCTCCGCATAAACCGTGCCGTCCAGCACATAGTAGCTGCGCTCGTCCTCGTCGAGGTAGAGCTCGTAGCTCAGGCCGCTGAGCTCGACGGTGACGTCCGCTCCCAGCGTGGCCGTGACCTTGTTGGCGAAGAACAGCATGGCGATGCTGCCCGCAACCGCGGCGTCGGATCCCTCGGCGGGATTGACGACGATGGCGCCGGCGACAGCTTCGAGATAATAGTTGGTGGAGGACAGCACGTTCATGGCGTCGACGAGATCCAGCACCCCCGCCATGGTGAAGTTGATGTCCGCCTTGTAGCTGGAATTGGGATCGCTCTTGTCGCGGTCCAGATTGATGATGCCCTTGTCGACCTTGTCCTTATCGGCCGCGGCGACCTCGGAGGTGTCGGTGAGGAAAGTGTCCACGCCGACGACGTTTTCAAAGTCGCTGTAATCCACCACGGCCTTTTCGGCGCAGATGTCCAGGCTGCTGCCGCGGATGACGGCCTTTTCGCCCACGGAGGCGTCCACCACGCTGTTGGCGTAGAGGATCGCAAAGGCCGCGCCGGCACCCGCGTTGCCGCCGGCGGAGACGCCGACGCCGCCCGCGCGAATGGCGAGCTTGGTCTTGTCGTAGGCCTGGAAGCGGATGGCGCCGCCCTCCACGGTGAGGGGCTTGCTGGCCGTGCTGTGGATACGGACAGCGGTGACGGAATCGTCCGTCAGCACCGTAACGCTGCCGCTGACGGAGACCGTTCCGCCGGCAACGGCGCCGGACAGCGCCTGTCCGGCCAGCAGGCCGCGGTAGCTGCCGTCCATATTCTTGGTGGTGGAGGCGTCCAGACTCAGTTCACCGGCCTTGCCCTCGGCATTTTTGGCGGTGAGATCGCCGTAAATATCAATGGTGCTCTCATTGCGGTCCACCACGACCGCGACGCCGGCGGCGATGGAGTTGGAATCCTGCTCCATGCTCATGGCCAGGCCGGAGGCCTTGGTCATCAGGTTGCCGCGGTTGTCGGCGCGCGCCGCGATGGAGGCGGCGGACAGGCCGCCGCGCACGGTGATTTTTGCGCGGTGCTCGGTGATGTTCAGGCCCACGGAAGCCGCGACCTGGAACTTCTGCTCGGCGTTTGCCTTGACGCCGTCCAGATTTTCGCCGCTCTCGGCGTTGGAGGCGTCGATGCCCTCGCCGGCCTTGTCGGATGCGCCCTCGCCGGACGGAGACTTCACATCCTGGCTGCGCAGCGCGTTGGACGAGAGGTTGGCCTTGCCGTCGGTGGTCTTGCCGCCCTTCTCCTCCAGCGAGTCGTTGATTTTGGCGCCGTTTTCGGTTTCTTCCTTCTTATCCTCGCCGGAAGTCTCATCGTCGTCGAAGTACTTGCCGGCAAGCAGCTTGTTAGTCTTCTTCTCGACGCTCTCGGTGCCCTGGGCGAACTTGCTCAGATAGCGGTCCAGATCCGCGCCCATGGCGGAGGCCAGCGCCTCGCTGTTGTCGCGGCTGTAATCGTCGGCGTACAGAGCGGCGGCTCCGGCGGCGCTGACGCTGCCTTCCAGCAGGGCGAGCACGTCGGAGGAGCTGATATTCACGCTGACGCTGGCGCCGATGGCGGTCTTCTTGCCGGCAGCGAAGGCCGAGGCCTTGGTGATGGCCTTGCCCTCCCGCTCGGCCAGCAGGCGGAAGTTCAGCGGCGACTTGGGATCGTCGGCATTGACAATGGTGTTCTTGCCGCTGAGCGTAAGGGCGCTGCCCTCGCCCACGGTGGCCTTGATCTCATCGTCGATAACGCTGACGGCCGCGGAGGCGTCGAGAGCGGTGTTCTTATTGGTCTCGCCGGTGGTGTTCGCCAGCGGATCGGTGCCGGCGACAGCGGCGCTCTGGGTATTGTGAACGGCCTTGGCGCTGATGTCGGCGGTGCCGGCCGTGACCGTGCGGTTGTCGCCGATACCGGCCACCACCGTCAGGTCCGTATAGGTCATGGCGAAGCCGGCGCCCACGCCGATCTTCTTGCCGGCCTGGGTCTTCTCTTCATCTTCCTTCTCGCCCTCGGTGCTCTCGCTGAAGGTAAAGTGGAGCTTGGCGTTGGACGAAGGCATGGTGAAGACGTAGGCCGTGCCGCCGTCGGGATCGATGACAGAGGGCTCCACCGTGACCACGTCGCGGCTGCGGTCTTCACCCTCGACCTTGAAGGACAGCTTCATCTTGTCGATGCTGTAGCCCTCGGCGGCCTTGACGATCATGACGATGCGGTCCGAAGCGGCGGCGTGGAGTTCTTCGCCGTCCTTCTGGGCACGCAGATTCATCAGCTTGACCTTGACGGCTTCCTTGCTGCCGTCCTTGAGCACGTAGCTGTTGGAGTAGCTGCCGTCGGCGTTGGGCTTGGGCGTTTCGGCCGTCTCGGCATCCTCGATCTCCAGCACGTACTTGCCGATGAAGCGCAGACTGACGTTGACGATGGTCTCGGTCTTGATGTCCTTGATGGCGCCGAGGATCAGCGTGGTGTCCTCGCCGTGCTTCTTGATCTGGAAGTGATAGCCGTTGTTGATCAGCTCTTCCAGCTGGGCATCCGTCAGCTCGACGGTGACCTTGTCGGTGTGTCCGTCGGGCTTGATATATTCAAAGGTAAGGGTCTTGTCCAGGATGTAGCCCTTCTTGGGCTCCACCTTGACACAGTAATCGACGGTTTCGCTGCCGGCGTCCTCCTTGGTGACAGTGGCGCTGCCATCGCCCTTCCAGCTGACGTCCACGTCGCCCGTGAAGGCAGTCTCCTTGCCCACGAACAGCACGCGATAGGTCAGCTTGGAACCGGCCTTGACCTCCACCTGCTTGTCGCCCAGAGTGATGGTGACGCTGTTGCCGCTCTTGGAGATTTCCGGAACGGTGAAGGCGCCGTCGCTGAGCGGAATGTCCATGCTGCCGGTGCTGCCGTCGGGCTTGACGTACTTGACGGTGACGCCGCGGACCTTCTTGTTGCTGTCGGGCTTGAGCGTGACCTTGCGATCGCTTACAGACGCGCTTCCGCCCGCCCCCACCTCAATGGCGGCGTTCGAAATCGTGTCTATCGTGCTGGCTTTGGTTTCGGCGGCGGAATCATCCACCTTGTCAGAGGCGCCCGCGTTCAGATTGCCGTCCGCGTTGCCGCGTCCGTCCTCCGCTGCGGAGGCGGTGGTCTTTTCCACCTGGCTGCCGATGGCGCGGAGGATCATATCTCCGCTGGTTTCAACCTTGTTGTCCGAGGGAGCCGCGGCGCCGGCAATCAGCGCGCCGGTCGTGCCGCTGATCAGCGCGATGGCCGCGCTGCCGGCCACGGAGGCCTTGACGCCGCTGGAACCGGCGATGGCCTGGGTGGTGAAGCGATGCGCGTCGATCTCGCCCTCGATGATGTATTCTCTGTTCAGGTGGCCGAGGATCTCGTCCACAGCGGCGTTGGTCAGCGCCTTGCCGGCCTCCTCCACCGCGTTCTCCAGCTTCTCCAGCAGGACCTCGCCGACGCGGTCGGCGATAAAGGCCTTGAGCTTGTCCAGATCGACAATGCCCTCGGTCAGCTGGTCGACGGATTTCTCCACCAGGTTGTCAAAGGATTCCTCCAGCCAGTCGCTGAGGCTGTCCCAGGACAGATCGTCCTTGCCGGTGAGCTCCTTGATCTTGTCCTTCAGATCGTCAACAAGCTTGTCGAAAGTGTTGGAGAAGAAGCCGTCTTCCACGTTGAAGGCGTTCTTGATCTGCTCAAGGAAGCTCTCGGTTCCGGAGAGGATGGAGCTGGGATCCAGGAAATTGAGCATGCTTGGGTTGACGGCATCCAGGAACTTGTCCAGCAGCTTGTCCTGGACCTGATTCCAGCCCTCGTCCTTCAGGTAATCGCCCAGTTCGCTGTCCAGCAGATCGCTCAGATCCGCGTCCTCGTCCAGGCCGAGCTTTTCCTTCCAGTCGTCGGGGATGCTGTCGACAAACATGTCCTTGAGCGCGCTCAGATTGTCCTTGAGCTGCTCATAGGGATCGTTCTTCAAAAGGTCTTCCAGACCGGTGCCCTCCACCAGCTCTTTGAGCGCCGCATCCACCATGTCGGTGACGATGCGGGAAATGATGGCGGCGTTGCTCTCGCCCAGAAGATCGGCCAGACCCATGGAGTCGGCGATATCCATCACCAGATCGGTGATGGCGTCCTCCAGCAGGTTCATCAACCAGTTGCGATCCTTCTCGGGATCGTACTTGTCGTTCTTGCCCAGGGTCTTATCCTTGGTGCCGTTGGGGATGATGCCGGCCTCGACCGTCAGATCCACTGCCTTGACGGCTGCGTCGCCCAGGATGGCCTCGTTGGAGTAGGTGACCTGGTTGAGCGCGACGGCCACACCCACGCCCACGTTGCTCTTGGCGGCGCTGGCGTTGGCGGTGACGCTGCTCTCATTGACGGCCAGAGACTGGATGGTGACCTTGCCGCCCTTGTCCTTGGTCTCGGGCTTCGCGCCTTCGGAGGCGGCGGTCTCGGTCTCGTCGCTCTTCTCGGCCTCGGCGGTGATCGTGATGTCGTCGTCGATCCGGGCCAGAGCTTCGGTGGTCTGGATATTCAGCGCCAGGGCCGCGGCGATTTCGATGCCGCCCTCGGCGGTGGAGGCGCTGGGCTTGTTCTTGGCGTCGTTGGCCAGTTTATCGGAATTGATGCCGGCGGTCTTGACCTGACCGGCCAGCTTGCCCGCGCCGGACAGGGCCTTGTCGGCCTGCTTGTCCGCGCCGGACTTGGTGCCGTTCTTTCCTCCCGCTGGGTCTGAGCCGTCCTTGTCTCCGCTCTTGCTGTCGCCGGAGGCCCCGTTGGTGCCTGCCTTGGCGGTGGTATGCTCGCGGTTCGAGGCGCTGGTTCTGACCGAGACGTTCTTGGCTGTCACGCTTCTGGAAAGACGGGCAACGGTGCTGTCATGCAGCACACTGACGCCGACGGTGGAGCCCACGCCCACGCCGCCGCCCGCAGAGGTCGCGTCCGCGTTCACGATGCGGTCCAGGGTGCTGGTTGCGCCGATGTTCACGTCGCCGCTGCACTTGAGCGTGCCGGTCCCCTTACCCAGGGTGGCATGGGTCAGCGCACCGGCCACCAGAGTGGCCAGGGCAGGCGTGACGGAGATGCCGCCCGCGGAACCCGCGGTGGCGTTGACCTTCTGGGTGTCGCCGGCGGTGGCCTTGACGTCGACAGAGCTCAGCGCCTTGTCGCCGGTCTCAATGACCACGCCGTCGGCCACGCGCGCGATGGTCTCGACGCCGGTGGCGGACACCGCGATGCCGGCGCCCACACCGGCGAACTTGGAGTGCGCGGTGCCGCGGGCATTGGCGGTGGTTTCAAACTGGTTCTTGCTGTCCGCCGTGACGGAGAGCTTGCCGCCCTGGAGATTGAGCTTGGCGTTCTCATCCACAAGCGCCTGGGAGCGAACCGAGCCAACCTGAACGGCGATAGCGCCGCCCAGGCCGAAGTCGGCCTTGTTGTATCCCGCCACCGCGTCCACCTTGGCGGTGGTCTCGGTATTGGAGCCCACGGTCAGACTCTTGCAGTTGACTGTGGCGTTATCCAGACGGGCGATGTTGTGATGGCGGGTGACGGCCACGGACACCGAGGCGCCCATGGCGAAGATCTCCTCGCCTTCCTTGCCCGAGCCGGTGGTATCGGAAAGGCCGATATCAAAGCTGGCGCGGATCTCCGCCTTGGCGGAGGAGGTGAGGTCGCTGGGCATGACCACGGAGTACTTGGTGCCGCTGCCCTTGACAGGCAGGCTGGTGGTCGTGCCGCCGACGGTGATGGTAACGCTGACGCTGCCCTCGCGCAGCTCAAAGCCGCTGTTGGGGGTAACGGTAAAGGTATAGGTCTCACCCGGATCGGCCATGGCGGAGGAGAGCTTGATCGTGCCGTTCTCCACTGCCCCGGTCTTGACCACGAAGGTCTTTTCGGCGAAGCTGGGATCAAAGGTGAACACGCAGGCCGTGTCGCCCAGAGCAACGCCTTCCAGCTCATCGGGAATGAGGTAGCTCCACTTGCCGTCCTCGCCCTTCTCCAGATTGACGGTGGCGATGAGGGCGTTGGTGGTCTTGTTCTTGACGCTCAGACTCACCGCGGTGATCTTCTTGCCCTCCATCTGAGCGGTGTCGTTGAGAGAGACGGTGACGGTCTCGCCCACGCCGGCGGTGCTGAGGTTCACCTTGGCGTCGCCCGCGCCGGAGCCGGAGATCTGGGCGGTGTGGATCTGGTTGAAGAAGTCCGCGATCAGCGTCACGTTGGCATTGGGCATGATGAAGTTGAACTTGCCGTCGCTGTCCGCCGTGAGGATGCGCACGGAGTCCTCCTCCGCGCCGTTCAGACGGTAGCGCAGCGTGACCATGACGGACTGGGCCTCGTGGCCGGGCGCCACATTGATCTTGAAGGTGACCTTCTCACCCACCTTCGCCTTGGCGGGACTGCCGGTGGTGCCGTGCATGTCGGCAAAGCTGCCGGCGCTGGAGCTGGCATGGCCGGCCGCCTGGGTCACGGTGGTGACGGTCTTCTGATTTTCCTCAAACTCGGCGCCGATGGTGACGGCGCTGCCCGCGGCCAGATCGCTGTAGCTGGCAAGCTTGAGGGAGTACACACCGCTGCCGGCTGCGGAGGGAAGAGCCTTCTTCACGGTCTCGCCGGTGACGGAGCTGGTATAGGTGATGTACGGGCTGCCGGTCTTGACGGCGTAGCCCACCGCCGCCTTCACGCGGAAGAGGTAGACGTTGGAGCCTGCCTCGCCGCCGGCGAGGGTGACGGAGCCGTTGGTGGTCTCATCCACGCTGATGGGGTTGCTGACCAGGTACTTGCCCTCGGTCTTGTCGCCGTCGGTGGCGCCCTCCAGCTTGATGCTGACCTTGGTGCCGGGCTTGACGGAAAGGCCGCTGAGCTTGACGGTGTAGCGGCCGGTCTCGGAATCGAACTCGGCCGTGCCGTTCTTGGCGTTGCCCTCGGCGTCGGTGTAGGTGAAGGTGACCTTGCCGGCCTCCGGCTTGTAGTCGGCCGCATCGCTGACGATCTCAAACACGTACACACCCGTCTCGGCGTCGCCGTCCGCGACGGCCTTCAGGCTGGCGCCCTGAGAGGGCTCCAGATAGACGGTGTAGGGGACCACGGTCTGCTTGGCGGTGGTCACGTCGGTGTGGGTGCCTTCGGCCTCGTCCTCGTTGGGCTTATCGGCGCCGACCGCGGTGCCGTCCGCCTTGACTGTGGCGATGTCCTTGCCGTCGGCCTTGATCGTGACGGAGCTGCCGGCGGTGATGGTGCCGCTGGTGGTGACGGAGGCGTCGTTGCGGTTGATGTTCACACCGCAGGCCAGGGCGCCGGTGTACTGGCTGGTGGCGTTGTTGTCGCTCTTCTTGGCCTGGCTCGCCATGGTGCTGCCCTTGGAGAAGGAGGCGTTGAAGAGGATGCCCTCGGCCGTGACGCCTGCCGGGACCTTGTAGGTGTAGGCGCCGGTCTTGTCGGGATTGACCAGCTCGGTCACGGTGCGGCTTTCGCTGGATTTAATATAGTAGGCTTTGTCGGCGGGGATATTCTCACCGGCGGTGACGGACTGTTCTTTGAACTCTCCATCCTGGAACAGGTAGTAGGTGGTGGAGGACTGGAACTTGCTGTCGGTGGTGAGCAGGTAGTTGGTCTTGTAGCTGGCGGTCACGCCGCTGAGCGCGTGCTGGGCGATGGGGCTGGCCTTGATGGTGACGGTGCTGGCCGCGTCGGCCTTGGACACGCTGGGCGTGATGGAACCGCAGCGGACGTAGTAGGTGCCCGGCGTGATGCTCCCGCCCGCGGTGACGGAGGCGGCGGTGTAGGTGCCGTCGGCGTTGCGGGTGTAGTATCTGGTGCCCTCGCGGAAGAGGTTATCCTCGGTCAGAGCGAAGGCGCTGCTGCGGCTGTAATAGGTCTTGCCGGAGACCGGCGTGCCGGTCACCAGAGAGTAGGTGCCGTCGGAGAGCTTTTCGTAAAACTCGCCGTTGGGGGTGCCGGGGATAGGCGTGTAGGTGTCGAAGTATCCGACCCGCAGCTGCACGCCGTCTGCTGAGGCAGCTTCTTCATCCTCCTGCGTGCTCTCGCTGCCCGTGGTCGCCGCGCTGAAGATGTCGGTCAGACCCGCCTCGGTACTGCTGCCCTCCTCGGCCGCTGCCCCGGCGTCCTCGTCGGTGCCGGACTTGAAGGTGACGGTAACGGTGATGTCGGCGTCGGGCATGTTGAAGCTGTAGGTGTGGGCGCCGCACTTCTGCAGAGACAGGGCGTTGCCGCTCTGGCTGAGCTTGACGGTGCTCTTCTCGTCCGCGTCGGGCGGGAGGTAGGTGATGACGATGTCGTCGAGGGTGTAGCCCTCCGCCGGATTGACCACCAGCTTGACGGGGTCGGCGGCGGTGAAGTAACTCTTGGTCACGGGGATGGCGGCGCCGACGGTCACGTCCGCGGGGACGTACTTTCCGTCGAAGCGCTGGTAGTACTGCACGCCATCCTTGAAGGTCGCATCGCTGACGGCCTTGAAGCCGTTGGCCGAGCCGGGGGCGCTGACGCTGCCGTTCTCGGTGGATGCAACGGTGATTTTATAGGTCTGTCCGCCGACGTAATCCGCTGCGTCGGTCAGACGGTAGACCGCACGGACAAGCTCGTTCTCTTCCAGCTTGCCGATGATTTTCATAAGAAGTCCCTTGGCCTTGTCCAGCGCGTCGTCCACGCTCTTGCCGCCCTGGCCCGCCTGGCCGCCGGCCTTGGCGGCGCTGGTGGCGACGGAGTTGCCCTTCAGGTTGGAGGTGGAGGTGACGCTGACGCTGCCGCCGACCTCGATGGAGGCGGTATCGGTGACGCGCGCGTAGCAGTCCTGCACGGCGACCTCAACGGTGATGTAACCGCTGGCGTCTTTGTTCAGGGTGCCGCGGCCCGCGTTTGCGTCGGCAACGGTGTTGGCCTTGGAGGAGATGGTGACGTCGCCGCCGGCCTTGACCGTGCTGTCGCCGCCCAGGATCGTGTGGGCGTCATTCACGACGACGGCCACGGCCAGGGAGACAGGCAGGTCGCCCGTGGTGGCGGAGGCCTTGGCGGAAATCGAAGACTCGGAGCTGAGCTTCACATCGCCGCCGGCGTTGATGCTGCTGCCAACGACTTCGACGCTGGCCTCGGTGGAGGAGACCACAAAGGAGACCGGGACGTACAGCGTGGAGAGCACGCTGTTGCTGACCTCCATGGTCACGTTGGCTTTGGCCGAGACGATCACGTCGGTCTTGGCGGTCAGATCGCCGAAGATCTTGACGAGCGCGTCGCCGACCTTGACGTTGAAGAAGTTCATCCAGTCGGTATCGGTGTCGGTACCGAGCAGGTCGATCAGATTGGCGGTCTGGTCCACCGAGGCGCTGATGGTCAGCGCGCCCTCGACGGCGTCAAGTGCCGCGTCCTCTTCAACGGTGATCTTCGCATTGGATACGATGTCGAACATCTGTCCGGTCAGAGCCTCATCGCCCAGACCGTAGGAGATGATGCTGCCGGCGGTGGACCCGTGCAGGTCATAGCCGGAATCCTCGTCGTGTGCCCGGAGGATGATGGTCGCCGCGCTGACTGCGCCGCTGACCGTGATGTTGGGGGATTCCACCGTCAGGTTCACGGTGGGCAGCTTGAGATTGCCAAGCTTGACCTCGTCCCCCCGGATGACCAGATTGGTCAGCACCAGCGCGCCGTACACGCTCTCGTCCGACCAGTCGGCCGATACGCCGTCCGGCGGCGTACCATTATATTTATAGGTATAGTTTTTAAAGGAAGAAATCTCAGTGGTGTTGAGATCGTCCAGCTCGGTGCTGGTCTTATTCTTCAGCGAGTCTGTCAGAATCTTGAAAGCTGTCAGTTCCAGGTCAAAGGTCTTGTCGCTCTCGGCCGCCTTCATGGTCACGGTCCCGCTGTATCCGTCGTCGGAGCGCGTCAGGTCGCCGGAGATCGCATCGGCGTCGTCCGCTTTGAGTTCTCCCACCAGATCCATGACGTCGTATCCTTCACCACCATTGACGGTGATGCTCTCATAGCCATGGTCAAGCGCGGCGCTCGCTGAGACGCTGTCGTCGCCCTTGCCGGTGTTCAGCGTAAGACTTCCTTTGTGCTCGGTTCCTTCGGTATCGCTCCAGCTCCGGGAGGCCCCGGAGGTCGCGGACAGGGTAACCTTGTCGTCGCCGTCGCCGGTGTCGATCTCGACGCTCATGACGCCGGTCTCCTGGGTCAGCGTCACCGTGTCGTCGCCAGCCCCGGTATCGGCCTTGACGGTGTTGAGTCCGGCGTAGTCGCCGGAGGCGGTTACGGTGAGGGTGTCGTTCCCCGCGCCGGTGTCCACGGTGAGGCTGTTGCCCTCGCCGCGCAGCACGGCGTCAACGCCGTCGCGTCCGGTGGTGCCGAACACGGTGACGTCGCTGCCGCCGGTGACGTTCAGCTTGTTGCCCATGGACAGGTAGATGCCTGCCAGCGTCACGTTGATGCCGTCGATGTTGATGCTGCCCTTCAGGATCACTTCCGTGCCACCCTGGGCGCCGACCGTATCCTTGTCGATGATCTCGCCGTCCGCGGGCTTGTCATAGGAGCCCTCGCCCAGAATGTACAGGGCGAAGTCCTGGTTGTTCTCGAAGATCGCGGCCAGCGACTCGGTAGCGGCAATATTGACATCACCGTTATAGGTGCCGGCGCCGACAGTCACTGTGACGGACTTGGTATCGGCGGTGATCTTCTCCAGGGCGCTGTTGACAGCCTTCTGGATGGCATTATCAGATTTGATAACGGTCACGCGGGAAATGGTAACCTCGGGTGCGGGGGTCACGCCGGTCTCCGGATCGGCGGGCGGCGCAACGGGTTCGGACGCTGTGACGGTCACGTCGCCGTTGGTCTTGTCCACCTTGCTCTCGTCGTTCTTGGCGACGGTGGCGCCGGTCTCGGTCAGAGTGTAGGTCGTGGTCTTCGGGGTCAGGGATTCGATTTTCTCTTCCGGGGTCTTGTCGGAGGTATCGGTGGTAACGAAGGTTTCTGTCACCGTGACCGAGGGGAGGTCGTTGGTGAAGTTCTCCGCGGAAGACTGGGTGTTGCTGTTGTTCTCATCGATGACTTCGCTCAGTGTGGCGGTGCCCTCCGTGGCGGTGAGCGACGCCGTCTGTCCGGGGGAGCCGGACGCAGGGGACGACGAATCGCCCTCGGCCATGGCCGCGGGTACATTGGCGAGGAACAGAGACAGCACCATCAGCAGCATGAGCGCAAGCTGTCCAAGCTGTCTCCCCTTTCGTTTGATTGTCGTCATCCGTAGCTTTTTCATATCGACTTCTCCCCTGCCGCGCTGATGCGCGAAGTCTATCGGTTATACACGAATGCAAATACTATATAAGGAAGGAAAGCCCTCCTGCGGTATCCAATCAAAAACCTGCCAGCAGCTCCTCGGCCTTGGCGCTCAGCTCCTGCTCGTCGCCGCGCTCGATCACTGTACGCAGATCCGCTGCTGCTTCCTCGATGTTTTCAAGAGCCAGATAGCAGACCGCACGGTCGTAAAGGCTCTGTGTAATGCTCTCTCCCCGCTCCGCCGAATCGGTGAAGTAGGCGATGGCCGCCTCGATCTCCCCCTGGGCCAGCGCGCTGACGCCCCGGTAATAGCTCAGATCCGCCAGGTCGGCGCGCAGGTCGGAGGCCTGCTGCAAATGGACGTCGGCCGCAGCGTAGTCGCCGGAAACCAGGCCGGCCAGCCCCACCCAGAAGTGCAGCTCGCCGCTGTTCTCGCCGTTTTCCTCGGCCAGGGCGATAGCCTTTTCCCCGTCATGGATGGCAGCGGCGTAATCGCCGCAGAGATAGGCACAGAGCACCGACTGACTGTAAAGCAGATACGGTGTGGCGTAGCCGTCGCGCAGGGCCCGGTGGAACATCTCATAGGCCCCGGCGTAGTCCTCATCGTTCATCCGGCACACGGCCAGCATGGCAGCGGCCTCGCCGTCCGGATCCTCGCCGTCCCGGGCGAAATAGCTGTCCAGATCCTGCCTGGCCTCGTCCAGACGACCCAGCAGCACAAGACAGCGGGCCCGGTCACAGAGCAGGTCCACCGAATAACTGCGCTGATCGGCAAGCCCCGCGGAGTAGCACTCGACCGCGGCCTCCAGATCGCCGGTGGTCTCATACAGCGAGCCCAGCGAAGCGAGGATCACCGCGTCGCTGCTCTCCAGCGTCCGGTACACGCCCAGATCCTCCACGGCCGCGGCGGCGTCGCCCAGCGTCAGCTGCAGCTCCGCCCGCAGAAACCAGGCGGCGGCCAGGGTGCCATCCAGCTCGATGGCACGGTCCAGCGCCTCGACGCCGGCGGTGTAATCCTCCTGCAGCACATAGAGGCTGGCCAGGCGCAGATTGAGCATCGCCAATTCCTTATTGTCACCGCCGTCATAGGTATCGACACAGCCGCGCATATAGGGAACGGCGGTCTCGTAATCCTCCCGGGCGATGGCCAGCGAGGCGTACATATCATAGTCCTCGTAGCTGCGCGGGCGGCGCACGGTGGAGCGAAGGATCGTCCAAGCCCTGTCCAGCGTGCCGCGGGACAGGTAGGCGGTATTGTCCTCGGTCAGGTGGGCAGCGTACTCAGCCACCTGGCCCACATAGTTCAGCCCCGAAAAACGGATCTGAGCGCGCATGGTGAGCACCATGCCCAGGATAAAGACAACGACCAGAAAGGCCGCCATCAGGCGCTGCCATAGTTTTTTTGAAGATTCGTTCCGCTTCTCCATGGCCTGTGCGCAATGGCGCTTCCTTTCCTGACAGTGTAAAAATGGGTATAGTTATACCATTATTAATTCTACTCTCGTGCAGATTTTACCATGTTCTCGCCATCTTCGCCCCCACAAAAATGTTAGTTTTGCCGATTTTGATGACTACTTTTGACAGATTGTTTTCTATTTGAAAACACCGCGCCCCGGCACGGGCAAGGCTTCGTGTCGGGGCGCGGTGTTTATGATGCGGCCTAATCAGCCGATATTCGGGACGGTGATACCGCTGCGTACGGCGCTGACAGCCAGCTCCGTGCGGGAGGAAAAGCCGGTTTTGCTGATCAGGTTGTTCACGTGATATCGGACCGTGGACTGGCCCAGATTCAGCTTCTCGGCGATCTCCCGGTCGGTAAGCCCCTCGGAGAGGAGCCGCAGCACCTCCAGCTCCCGCTCGGTGAGATCGGTGTTGCGGCTCATGCCCAGCGGCACCACCGGCGGGCTGTCCGGGTACACATGCTCCCCGGCCATGGTGCGGTCCATAACCGCCAGCATGGGCTGATCCTGTACCTCCTTATACCAGAAGGAGTCCGCCCCGATCTGCCGCGCCCTTTTCAGAAAAGCGGCGTCGGGCATGGAGGTCACGATCAGGATACGGATGTCGGGATAGGAGCTTTTGATGCGCGCCGCGGCGTCCAGCCCGTTGGAGCCGTCGCTCATCACCACGTCCATCAGGATCAGATCCACCCGGTTGCCGGCGCAGTAGACGTCGGCCACGCTGGCGCTGTCGATGGAGCCCACGAGGGTATAGCGCTGCGAGGAAGCAATGATACTCTCAAACAGCTGTCGGGAGATGATCTGGTCATCCACGATCAGAACTCTATAGGGCATATGTCTTTTCCTCCTTTGGCAGCTCCACGGTAATGGAAAAGTCCGGCACGGAGCGGACGGTCATGGTCCCCCCGGCGGTCTCCACCATGTAGCGGAGTGATTTCAGTCCGCCTGTTTCCCGGATCTCTCCCTCCGGCTGCCTGCCGTTGTTGCGCAGGACCGTGCGCAGCAGGGGTCCGTCCGGCCCGGCGATCTCGTCGCAGCAGACGCGCAGCTCGTTTCCGTGGGCATGGCGCAGCGTGTTGGTGATGCACTCGTGTACGGCGGTGACGATGATATGCCGCAAGCCCCCGTCTTTGGGCAGCGTGCCCGTTGTGCGCACCGAGACGCCCAGCACCGCGGCGGTCTTGAGAAGCAGCTCGTACTCGTCCCGGGCAGAGGTAAAGGATTTGGCGCTGCGCAAAAATCCCACGTTCTGGCGCAGCCGCTGCCGCAGCTGCTCCAGCTCGTCGGGCGACGTGCCGCTCTGCATCGTGCATTTGAGGGACAGCAGCACACCGCCCAGCTCCTCATGGATCTTGACCTTCGCGTTCAGGATTTCCTGCTGGGTGGTCATGTCCACGATTGCCCGGTTATAGGCAGACAGGTGTTCGTTGAGCGCAGTCACCTGGCGCTGCATATGCTGCAGCTCCCGTGTTTTCTGGTATGCCTCGGTAACGTCGGCGGCGATGATCCGGATCGCCCGCGTCCGCTCATAGGGTTCCTCGTGCCGTTCCACCGACCAGGTCCTGCCGTCCGACAGGTGCAGCAGCAGGGTATCCCCCACCCGCTCCCTGCAGCAGCCGGGGCTCTGCGTTCCCTCATACAGGTGTCTTTCGAAGCCCGTGCCGCTGATCAGCTCTTCGCCGGTCATGGCGCGGCACAGCTCCTCCATAGTCCGGTTGGCCATCAGGATCTTGCCGTTGGGCAGGAAGATGCAGAGTCCGGCACGCAGACTGTCCGCGGCCTCCTTGATGGAAAGCGGCGTCAAGTGCCCATGCTCATAGCGCAGCTGAAGGCGGAACAGGAGCAGCTCCAGCAGTATCAGGCTCAGCAGGAGTGAGGCCAGCAGCGGCTTCGGCAGCGAACAGAAGCCGGACGCAATGGTGCTGGACAGTCTGCCCCAATCGTCATGGGCGCGCCACAGCAGGCACTGCACGCAGCCATAGTTCAGCGCGAGCACCGCGGCCGAGAGCACAGCACTCCAGCCCCGGCGCTGCCTGACGGACATGCCCAACAGTACCACCGAGAAATAAAACACCAGCACCCAGCCCAGTCCCAGGAAAAAGAAGAACAGATCGATGGTCGGGGTGTTCATGCCGCCGAACCCCCTTTCGGGGCGAAGCGCAGCGTGATCGCGCCCTCTTCGCCGTCCCATTCGACGCTCCGGGAGAACGAAAAGCCGTCCCCCACCCCGCTCTCCGGCCCAGGGAGGCCGGGCTTGCTGCCGTGGATCAGCAGTCTGAGCTGCAGCGCCTCTTCCTCCGCCTGCACCGAGAGCATTATGGACTTTGCGCCGCCGAGGCTTTGCTCGATCACCCGCTCAGCCTGTTCATAGGCCGCTGTGAGCAGCCCCGGGACATAGCTCCCGTTCCCGCTCGCACGCACGGCCGTGCTGACACCGCACAGCGAGACATATTCCATGCTCTCCCGCAGCGCCAGTATCAGCTCGTCCGTCCCCAGATTGTCAGAGGCGGCGAGCAGCTCCATGTTGCTGCGCCGCTTGACATAGGCGCAGAGCACGGCGATTTCACCCAGGTGCGCGGAAATGTCCTGCGCGGCGAGTTTATTTTCGATTTCTTCCAGCTGCGGCCACGTCAGACCGACGATCCGGTCATAGAGGGCGTTGCGGGTCTCCAGCTCGGTCCGTTCCTGCTTTGTGCGGTTTTCCGCCGCCAGATACTCGTTTCTGGCCTTGATCTGTCGGGTTGCCGCCGTGATCTGCTCGTTGAGCTTTCTCAGCTCGCTCACGTCCACGGCCATGCACACGCTGCCTCCCGCGATGGGCTGGGACAGGAGCTTCATGTCCTCGCTCTCCGTCAGTGGGCCTTGCACGCCCGCAGAGCGCTCGGCCACTTCTCCGTTGCTGTCCATAATGACTGCCGGCAGCTCCATCGTGCGGAAAAAGCGTTCGTATTCGCGGTTTGCGGGGATCAGCCCCACCTGGATGCAGGCCTCCAGAAAGCCGATCATACCAAAGCCGAAGATCTCGCCGATGTTCCAGATTCTCGACGTGTTACGCAAGTGGGGCAGCGTGCCAAGCACATCCATGGCCAGCAGTCCCGCCATGATCAGGATCGGCAGCGCGGGCATCATACGTTCCCCCGCCCCGAGGGCACGGCGGCTTTTCCGGAGCGTCAGAAAAAAAGCCGCTCCGATCGCCGTGGCGCAGAAGCTGGTGAAAAGCACATAGCCGATTCCGAAGCTGTGGCGTTCATACTGGTTCAGATCCTTATCCGGGAAGGAAAAGGCCAGTCCATGGAGATCGTTTGTCAGGATCAGGAGCACCAGTGCCCCTCCCAGCGCCGCAGGCAGCAAGGCCGCCGGTGCAAGGGGCTTGTCCTTCGGCCGATGGATGCTCAGCGCGATCAGCCAGCACAGAACGGACATGCCCATCATGGGGACATAGTACCCATACCAGCAATAACGGCCGATGGTGACATGTCCCAGACAGAGGTCATACTTGCAGATCTGCAGCAGCAGGAACAGCAGCTCCATCCCGGCCACACCCAGCAGCAGGGAGCGAAGGCGGCCGTCTGTGACGCGCTTCTGCACCGACATGGCCCAGACGAGCAGCAGGGAGCCGCAGTACAATTGGGCGACGCACTGCAGCCACATGGTAAAGTGAAAACTTCGAAGAAGGGCACAGAACAAAAAAGCTCCGGCAAAGAGCAGGAAGCTGCGCTTTGCCGATGTGGAAAAATACATAAAAGGCCCTCCTTCCCTCTCAAAAATGGTAAAAAATGGCGCGCGACAGGCATGCCGCGCGCGCGTCTGTGTTCAGTTCTGCTGCTCCTGGGCGATGGCCAGCTTGACGATCCGGCTGGTGCCCAGCCGTTCGGCGCCCAGATTGATGAAGTCCTCCGCGTCCTGCAGGCTGGATATACCGCCCGCGGCCTTGACCTTGACGCGCTCGGGGCAGTTGGCGCGCATCAGCGCAACGTCCTCGCGGGTCGCGCCGCCGGTGGAAAAGCCCGTGGAGGTCTTGATATACTCCGCGCCGCTGTCCGAGACGATGCGGCAGAGCTGGATCTTTTCCTCCTCGGTGAGCAGGCAGCACTCGATGATGACCTTCAGCAGCTTGCCCGCGGTGGCGCTGCGCACGGCGGCGATATCCTTCGCCACCTCGTTCCAGGCCTTGTCCTTGACCATGGACAGGTTGATGACCATGTCGATCTCATCGGCGCCGTTGCGCACGGCGTCGGCCGCCTCAAAGGCCTTGGCGGCGGTGGTCATATAGCCGTTGGGGAAGCCGATGACCGTGCAGATCGTCAGCCTGTCGCCCACATAGCGCTTGGCGCCCGCCACATGGCAGGGCGGGATGCACACGCTGGCGCAGTTGTATTTCATCGCCTGATCGCAGAGCTGGCGGATCTCATCGCCGGTGCAGTCCACCCGCAGCAGGGTATGGTCGCATTTTTCCAGAATATCTTTCAGTTCCATCTTTTTTAGCTCCTTCGTCGGTTTATGTCCGTATTATATCCCAAGCGGGCGGCATATTCAAGGCTCTAACGGGAATAGATTGAACTACCATCTGTGAAACGAAGGGCGGAGGACATATGGATCATCAGGAACGGGACAACTTTGTGCTGCTGGAGGGTCGGGCGGCGGGTGAGCCGCGCTATTCCCACGCCGCGCGCTCGCAGCGCTTTTACACGCTGCCGCTGGAGGTCCTGCGGCTTTCCGGGGCGTCGGACACGCTGAATGTGACCATCCGTGAGAGCATGCTGGACGCGCTCGTTCCTCACCGGCCGCTGCGTCTGGAGGGCGAGCTGCGCAGCTTCAACAGCCGCAGCGGCGAGTGGCCGCGGCTGGTGATCTCGGTCTTCGCCCACGAGCTGATGAACGGCGAGGGCGAGGACGAAAATCTGGTGGTACTGCGCGGGACGCTGTGCCGCAAGCCGAATCTGCGCGTCACGCCCATGGGCAGGGAGATCTGCGATCTGCTGCTGGCGGTAAACCGGCGCTACGGCCGTTCGGATTACCTGCCCTGCATCTGCTGGGGCCATACCGCCCGCACAGCCGAGCGCTGGGACGTTGGCCGGCGTGTGCGTCTCAGCGGCCGGGTCCAGAGCCGTCCCTATCTGAAGCAGACCGACAGCGGCACGGAAGAGCGCGTCGCCTTTGAGGTGTCTGCCACCGAGGTCGCAGCGCTTTCCTGATCATTCTGAGAGCTTTTGTCGAAGCCCTTGACGACGCGCGAAAGAAAGATTATGTTAACCGTTGAGGTGATGAAACATGAACAGACAAGCTCTGCTCCTGCCCCTGGCGCTGCTGCTTCTGCTGTGCGCCAATCTGCATCTGTGCTGCCGGGTATGCATCGGCGGCGTGTGGGACAGCGAGCTCTATTCCCTCTCGTCGCTGCTGCGCGCAAAGCACGCCGCCCACGAGACCGCCGAGGAGATCTGCCCCCACAACGCAAGGCTCCCCGGCATACGCGAGCGTCTGGTGCTTTCGCTGCAGGCGCCGCGGGGAGACAGTCGGCGCCTGAGTGCGCTGATCCTTGACCGGACGCCGGGCGTCTCGCCCCTGTACGCTGTCAGCGCCGATGGCCGCAGTCTTGGCGTGGTGGCGGACCGGGACAAGCTGGAGGAGCGGCTGCGGGCCATGCTCTACGCGCTCATGCCGGAGGGCGCCGCCCGCGCCCGCTTTTCTCCCGCCGTGGAGATCACGCCGGTATACAGCCGCAGCGGCCGCGCCATGAGTCCGACGGATATGGCGCTGGCGGTATCCGGCGCTGTCAACGCCCTGTACTTTGACCGCGACGGTCTTCCGGTGCAGGGATAAGGGGGATATACCATTTCGATAACCCCCTTATCACATTTGGCATAACGCACCGCAAAAGCGCTGCCATATCTGAAAATCCCGGGTCTTCCGACCCGGGATTTTTCCTGTTTCTTTATTTCAGAAGCTCGTCCGTCCCGCTCTCGCCGACGACACGGACGCCGCTATTCTGTAAAAGCGCTGCCGCCACGCCATCGCCGTTGACAAGCGTGCCGTTGAAGCTGCCGTCATAGATCCGGCCGCTGCCGCAGGAGGGGCTGCGTTCCTTCAGGAGCGCGGCATCGCAGGAAAAGCGCTTGCACAGTGCCAGGGCGACCGCCGCCCCGCGGCGATAAGCCTCCGTCACGTCACGGCCGCTGCGGGAGACGACGCGCTCCCCAGTCCGTTCGCTCGGTTCGCGGGGGACGCTCAGACCGCCCGCCACCTCCGGGCAGACGGGCACGAGCCGATAGCGCTCGCGCAGGGCGGAGAGCGTATCCGCGTCCAGGACGTTGCTGCCGCCGGAATACTTGCAGGGCGCGCCCAGCAGACAGGCGCTGATCAGAAGCGGCTTTTTCATCGCATATTCATCCCCAGCACCGCGCCGCAGATACCGCCCACCACGTGGGTCAGCTGCGAAACATTGTCGGCCAGGACCACGCCGTCCACGACCTCCTTGCCCACATACAGCACCAGCACCAGCAGCAGCGTAATGGGGACGCAGCCGTCCTTCATACCCGCCAGCGACGACATCACGATCATCATAAACACGATGCCCGAGGCGCCCAGCAGCGCCGTGTGCGGAAAGAACAGCCACTGGATCAGCCCCGAAACCAGCGCAGTGATGGCGATGGCCCACAGCAGGCTGCGGCTGCCGTATTTTTCCTCCAGCGGCGGGCCGACCACCAGGATCAGCATCATGTTGCCGATGTAGTGGGCATAGCTGCTGTGGCCCAGCACGTGCAGGAAAAAGCGCGGATAGGTCAGCAGATTTGCCAGTGAGGAGCGGTACACGCTGAAAAAGCGCAGCGTGGTGGCGCCGCCGGTCAGCTTGCCCAGCAGAAGCGCCGCAAAGCTCAACAGCGCGAAGGTCAGCACCACCGGCGCGTTATATTGCAGCTTGAGCGTGTGCTTCATGCCTGCTCAGATGCCTCCAGTGCCGCGGCATAGGCCGCCTCGGTGCGTGCGTCAAAGCAGACCATGCGGACCTCGCTGATCTCACCGTGCTCCGCCAGGTACGCCAGGATCGTCGACACGGCGATCTTCGCGGCACGCTCCAGCGGGAAGTGATAGACGCCCGTGCTGATGGACGGGAAGGCCACGGTGGCACAGTCATGCTCGCTGGCAAGACGCAGGCAGGAAGCATAACAGGAGCACAAAAGCGCGTCCTCGCCGCTGTCGCCGCCGCGCCAGATGGGGCCGGGCGTATGGATGACGTATTTGGCCGCCAGACGGTATCCGCGGGTGATCTTGGCCTCGCCCGTGCGGCAACCGCCCAATGTGCGGCACTCGGCCAGAAGCTCCGGCCCCGCCGCGCGGTGGATGGCGCCGTCCACACCGCCTCCGCCCAGCAGCGAGCAGTTGGCGGCATTGACGATGGCGTCGGTATGCTCGCGGGTGATGTCCCCGCGCACCACAACAAGTCTGCCCATGGTTCAGTCCTCCGTCTCGATATGAACGCTCCCGTCCGCAGCGGACAGGGCGATGTGCTTCGTCCCCTCGCCCCGGCGCTCGATGATGCGCTGGGCCAGGACGTCCTCGATCTGCTTCTGGATCGTGCGGCGCAGGTTGCGGGCGCCGTAGGTGACGCTGTAGGCCTGTTTGACCAGATAGTCGATCAGGCTCTCATCCCAGCTCAGCGAAATGTTGCGCGCAGCCAGCAGGTCCTTTACCTCGCCCAGCATCAGCGCGGCAATAGAGCGGAAGTTCTCCTCGCTGAGCTGGTTGAAGCAGACGACCTCGTCCACGCGGTTGATGAACTCCGGACGCAGGAACTCGCCCAGCGCCTTCATCGTGCGCTCGCGGCTCATGTCGCTCAGACTGCCGCCGAAGCCCACGCTGCCGGTCTTGCTGTTGCTTCCGGCGTTGGTGGTCATGATGATGATCGTGTTCTCAAAGTTCACGGTGCGGCCCTGAGCGTCGGTGATGCGGCCGTCGTCCAGGATCTGCAGCAGGATGTTCATCACATCCGGGTGGGCCTTCTCGATCTCGTCGAAGAGCACCACGCTGTACGGCTTGCGCCGGATCTTTTCGGTCAGCTGGCCGGCCTCGTCATAGCCCACATAGCCGGGAGGCGAGCCGATGATGCGCGAGACGGAGAACTTCTCCATAAACTCGCTCATGTCCAGACGGATCAGCGACTCGGGCGAATCGAACATGTCCGCGGCCAGGCGCTTGACCAGTTCGGTCTTGCCCACGCCGGTGCCGCCGACAAAGATGAAGCTGACGGGCTTGCGCTTGACCTGCAGGCCCACGCGGCTGCGGCGGATGGCGGCGCAGACGGCGGCCACCGCCTCGTCCTGGCCGACGATATGCTCCTTGAGCCGGTCGTCCAGGTGGGCCAGACGCTCAAACTCGTCCTCACGGATGGAGGAGGCGGGGATCTTGGTCCACAGCTCGATGATGCGGGCCAGATTGTCGAGCGTAAGCTCCGGGCGGTGATCGCGCAGGCTCTCCAGCTCCTGCTCGCGCTGTATCTCGCGGCTGCGCAGCTCGGCGATGCGCGCATAGCGCCTGTCAAGCTGCTCCTCGCTGAGATTCTGCACGGCGTGAGCCCCGTCGGACATCAGCGCCTCGCGCTCGAAGCGGATGTTCTCCAGATCCTTCTCGGCCGCCATGCGGCGGTTGATGCCCTCGTCCTTCAGATTCACGTCCGAGCATGCCTCGTCGATCAGGTCGATGGCCTTGTCGGGCAGGAAGCGGTCGGTGATGTAACGCTCGCTCATGAGCACGGCCTGGCGGCACATCTCGTCGGAGATGGTCACGCCGTGGTACTCCTCGTAATAGTGGGCGATGCCGCGCAGGATGGCGATGCTGTCCTCAAGGGAAGGCTCGTTGATGGTCACGGGCTGGAAGCGGCGCTCCAGCGCGCTGTCCTTTTCGATGTGCTTGCGGTACTCGGTAAAGGTGGTGGCGCCGATCACCTGGATCTCGCCCCGGCTAAGGGCGGGCTTGAGGATGTTGGCGGCGTTCATGCTGCCCTCGGCGTCTCCCGCGCCCACCAGGTTGTGTACCTCGTCGATGACCAGGATGATGTTGCCGTGGCGGCGGATCTCCTCGATGAGACCCTTCATGCGGCTCTCGAACTGGCCGCGGAACTGGGTCCCGGCCACCAGGGCCGTCAGATCCAGCAGGAACACCTTTTTCTCCTGCAGCTTGGCGGGCACGTCGCCGTCGGAGATGCGCTGGGCCAGCCCCTCGGCGATGGCGGTTTTGCCCACGCCGGGCTCGCCGATGAGACAGGGGTTGTTCTTCTGGCGGCGGTTGAGGATCTGGATCACCCGCTCCAGCTCCTCGGCTCGGCCGATCATACGGTCAAGCTTGCCCTCGGCGGCGCGCTGGGTCAGATCGATGCAGTAGTTATCCAGGAACTTGTGCTTTCCTCCGCGGGGAGCGTCCTTGCTCTCGTTTTTGGGAGGCGTACCGCCGGCGGTTCCGCCGTTTGCGCTGCCGGAGCCGTTGGCGCCGCCGAACAGACGGTTGAGGAAGGGGAAGGTGGCGGTCTTGCCGTCGTCGTCCTCGCCGCCCTCGTCGTCGGTGGGCAGCAGCTCCTCGGCTCCGGACAGGGCGTTCATCATGTCGCCGGAAATGCTGTCCAGATCCTCGTCGGAAATGCCCATCTTCTCAATGACGTCGTCCACGGGCTTGATATGCAGCTCGCGGGCGCACTTGAGGCACAGACCCTCGTTCTTGGTCTGGCCGTTTTCGATTTTGGTGATAAAGACCACCGCCACGTTTTTGCCGCAGCGGGAGCAGAGTGTAGGCTGCATGAAATCCCTCCTTGGGAAAAGTAAAAGCTTACAGCAATCCGTTCGTGATGAAGCGGAAGGTCAGGAAAAAGCGGGCCAGGGTCGTGCCGTCCAGCGTCTTCTTGCCGATGATCAGGCCGAAGAAGCTCAGCACCCAGCACAAAAGCACGCAGTAGACGATGCCCTTGGTAAAGCCCAGCACCGCACCGCCGATCTCATCGAGATTCTCCATATTGGGCAATCGGAAGGAGAAGTTGAAGAGATTGCCCAGGGCGGTGATGAAAATCAGAATGATCAGGAAGGCCAGCACCAGACCGCCCTCATAGGTCACGATGTCGCACATCACGTCCACCACCGCGTCGGTCATGTCGGTGCCCCGGCTCTCGGACCACTCCACGGCGCGGGCTGCCATCTCGTCGGCCCGGTCGGCGTACAGGCCCACCTCGCTCATGCACTCGTAGGCGTAGTCATAGCGCAGCGAAGGATCCTCCGCCAGGATATCGTCCAGCGACTTGTCGCTGGAGCCGTAGCCCATGCGGTCCAGCACCCGCTCGCGGGTCTCCTTTGAGCTGATGAAGCCGTCGGCAAAGGGACGCAGGGCGGGGATGACCTCGCCGGAATAGGCGGCCGAGAGCATCTTGGCGCAGAACAGAGACAGTACGATCACCAGCAGCGCCGCGACGCTGCCGATCAGACCCTTGCGATAGCCGCCCCAGGTGCACAGGGCGATGATGGTGATGAGGACAATGTCAATGATCAGTTTCATATGTAGTCCTTTCCGCGCGCCGGTAAAAAGCAGGACCGGGCGCGCGTCTCGATTCCTGATTGGGAGTATAGCATATAAATATGAACAAAAATACGTGTAAAAGGGGTTTTTAATCGTCCCCCATCATTTCCCCCACGGGCCCGTCATACCACAGACGGTTGAGATACAGGCCCTGCGGCGGCATGGTCGGGCCGGTCAGACGCCGATCGCCCTTTTCCAGCAGTTCGGGGATCTGCTCCGGAGACAGCTTGCCGTAGGAGGCATAGACCATCGTACCCACCATGGCGCGGGCCATGTTGTACAAAAAGCCGTTGGCGCAGACGCGCACGGTGATCAGATCGCCCTCGCGCGCGGCCTCACACCAGTAGACGGTGCGGACGGTGGTTTTGGTCTCGGTGCCCACGCTGCGCACGGCGGCGAAATCGTGGGTGCCCTCAAAGGCGCGGGCGGCGGCGTTCATGCGCGCCACGTCCAGGTGCTGGGGGTAAAAGCAGGCGCGCTTTTCCAGAAAGGGGTCGCGCAGGTTGCTGTTGTGTATTTTATAGATATATTCCTTTTTTATGCACGAGCCGATGGCATTGAAGCCCTCTTCGGTCTCGCAGGCGCGCAGCACGGCGATGTCGCTGGGCAGATAACTGTTGAGGGCCAGCGGCAGCTTATCCAGGGGGATGCGGCATTCGCTTTTGAAGTTGGCGCAGTAGCGCAGGGCGTGCACGCCCGCGTCCGTACGGCCGCAGCCGGTGGCATGGACCTTTTCGCCGCAGCATTTCTCGATAGCCTGCTCCAGCGTCTGCTGGACGGTGATCTCGCTCTTCTGCGTCTGCCAGCCGTGGTAGCGGCTGCCGTCATAGCAAAGTCGTAAGGCGATGTTTTTCATAGGGCAAAGCGTCTGAGCACGATCATACCCGCCAGAAACAGCACGCCCAGCACCAGCGCGATCCAGTCGCGTGTTTCCAGCCGCAGCACCTTCATGCGGGTGCGGCCCTCGCCGCCGTGGTAACAGCGGCTCTCCATCGCCACGGCCAGCTCGTCCGCCCGGCGGAAGGCCGAGACGAACAGCGGCACCAGGATCGGCAGCAGGGCTTTGGCCCGCTCGGTCAGGCGGCCGGTCTCAAAGTCGGCGCCGCGGGCCTTCTGGGCGGACATGATCTTGTCCGTTTCCTCGATCAGCGTGGGAATAAAGCGCAGGGCCATGCTCATCATGATCGTCATCTCATGGACGGGCACCTTGAGCTTTTTGAGCGGATTGAGCAGCAGCTCCAGTCCGTCGGTCAGCGCAATAGGGCTGGTGGTATAGGTCAGCAGGAAGGTACCGGTGATCAGAAGCACGATGCGCAGGATCATCTGTACCGAGCGCGCCAGACCCTCCCAGGTCATGTGCCAGCCGGGGATGATCTCCCGACCCTCGGTATAGAACATGTTCAAAAGCGCGGTGAGGACGATGATGAACAGCATGGGCTTGAGGCCCTTGAAGATGTTTTGGGGCTTGATGTGCGACAGGAGCATGCACAGCGCTGTCACGGCCGTGACAACGCCGTAGCCGACCCAGCCGTTGGCCTGGAACAGGGCAACGATATAGAGGAAGACCAGGATCAGCTTGGTACGGGGATCCAGGCGGTGGACGATGGTGTCGCCCGGGAAGAACTGGCCCAGGGTGATGTCCTTCAGCATAGCTCCGCCTCCTTTGCCCGCAGCACGGCGTCCAGCAGCTGGGCGTGGGTGTAGATCGAGCCCTGCAGCTTCACGCCCCCGGCCTTGAGCGCCATGGCCAGTGCCGTTGCTTTGGGCACGTCAAGGCCCATGGCCACCAGCTTTTCCGGCTCGGAAAAGACCTGGGAGGGCGTGCCGTCCAGGGCAACGCGTCCGTGGTCAAAGGCGATGATACGCTCGGCAATGCGGGCGGTGTCGTCCATGTTGTGGCTGACGATGATGACGGTGGAACCGGTCTGGCGGTGATACGAGCAGATGTTGTCCAGGATCTGGCGGCAGCCCGCCGGGTCGAGGCCCGCGGTGGGCTCGTCCAGGATCAGCACGCCGGGTCGCAGGGCGATGACGCCGGCGATGGCGATGCGGCGCTTCTGTCCGCCGGACAGCTCCAGCGGCGAGCGCTCAAAGAGTTCCTCGTCCACGTCGGCAAAGCGGGCCGCCTCGCGCACGCGCGCGTCGATCTCCTTTTCGTCCAGCTTCATGTTCTTCGGCCCGAAGGCGATGTCCTTGTACACAGTCTCCTCAAAGAGCTGGTACTCCGGATACTGGAACACGATGCCCACCTGCCACTTGACGTCGCGGCGGCTGAACTTGTTCTCGTTGATATCCCTGCCGTCCACGAACACCTTGCCGGACGTCGGCGCAAGAAGGGCGTTGAGATGCTGGATGAAGGTGGACTTGCCCGAGCCGGTATGGCCGATCACGCCCACCAGCTGTCCCTGCGGGATTGTGAGATTGATATTCTCGATAGCTTTTTTTTCAAAGGGAGTTCCCGCGCTGTAGACATGGCACAGGTTCTCCACACGGATTTCTGACATGGGTTCACGACCTCGTGTTTGTTATTGTTTGACGGCTCCGGCCACCGCAGCGGCGCAGGCGTCCTCCTCCAGGGCGTCCAGTGGCACCGCGTAGCCCAGATTGTGCAGCTCATAGAGCAGCTTCGTGGTCTCCGGCACAGCCAGTCCCTCGCGCGCCATCATCTCGATATCCGAGAAGATTTCCCGGGGCGTACCCACAGCGTGGATATAGCCGTTGGACATGATGACCAGCTTGTCGGCGCCGATGCACTCCTCCATATGGTGGGTGATGAGCACCACGGTCATCCCCTTCTCCCGGCACAGGCGCGTAACGGTGGAGACCACCTCTTCCCTGCCCTGGGGGTCCAGCATGGCGGTCGGCTCGTCCAGAACGATGATTTTCGGCTGCATGGCGATGACGCCCGCGATGGCGACCCGCTGCTTCTGACCGCCGGACAGCAGATGCGGAGCATGAGTACGGTATTCGTACATCCCCACCTGGCGGAGCGCCTCGTCCACCCGTGTGCGGATCTCCGCGCTGGGCACGCCCAGATTTTCAGGGGCGAAGGCCACGTCGTCCTCCACAACATTGGCCACCAGCTGGTTGTCCGGGTTCTGGAACACCATGCCCACGCGGCGGCGGATCTCAAAGGTCTTGTCCTCGTCCCGGCTGGAGATGCCGTCTATGATCACCTCGCCGCTGTCGGGAACGAGGATGGCGTTCATATGCTTGGCCAGCGTGGATTTCCCGCTGCCGTTATGGCCGAGGACGGCGACAAAGCTGCCCTCCTCGATTTCCAGATCTACCCCGCACAGGCTCTCCAGCTCGTCGCCGGGGTAGGTGTAATGAACTTGTTTGAAGCTGATAATGCTCATATCGGTTTTTCCCGTCTTGTCGTTTTTTGGTAGGAGATAACCTCTCCTGTATAGGGAAAGATCAAGCTGTCTTTGCTTATTCCGCCCCCGGCGGCGCAAAGTCCCCTTTGCCGCCTTGCCGCTTTTGCCGTTTGCCGTCCTCGGCATAAAGCCTCAGACCGCAAATCGGCGCGGCTGCGGAGATCGCGCCTTTGCTTATTCCGCCCCCGGCGGCGCAAAGTCGCGATCCCACCTACACGTTGCCCCGCAGGGCAGCACCAGGCCGGTATCGGTGACCGGCAGACCCAGCTCCTGGCTGTCGGACCGGCCGCCGAATTTGCGGGTGAAGATGCTTTCGCTGACATAGCTCAGCACCGAGGGGCTCAGCCCCGTGGTGTAGGAATTGATGATGACGAACAGGGGGTCGTCGCTCAGCACGCCCGCGCACAGACTCACGAAGCCCCACAGATCCTTTTCCAGCTTCCAGACCTCGCCGCCTGGGCCGCGCCCGTAGGAGGGCGGGTCCATGATGATGGCGTCGTAGCGGTGGCCGCGGCGGATCTCACGCTCCACGAACTTGGCGCAGTCGTCCACGATCCAGCGGATCGGCGCGTCCCCCAGACCGGAGATCTGGGCGTTTTCCTTGCCCCAGGCCACCATGCCCTTGGCCGCGTCCACATGGCAGACGCTTGCCCCCGCCTTGGCGCAGGCCAGCGTCGCCGCCCCGGTATAGCCGAAGAGGTTCAGCACGCTGATGTCCCGGCCGGCGCGGCGGATCTTCTCCATGGCCCAGTCCCAGTTGCAGGCCTGCTCGGGAAAAATGCCGGTGTGCTTGAAGTTCATGGGCCGGACGTTGAAGCACAGCTCGCCGTAGCGGATGCGCCAGCTCTCGGGCAGAGCGGATTTGTCCCAGCTGCCGCCGCCGGACTCGCTGCGCTGGTAGCGGCCGTCACGCACGTTCCAGTGCTCGTTGCGGCGCGGCGTCTCCCAGATGGCCTGGGGGTCGGGGCGCACCAGATAGTATTTCCCCCAGCGCTCCAGCTTTTCGCCCTTTGAGCAGTCGATCAGCTCAAAATCCTTCCATTGATCCGAAACGAACATAGACGTCCTTGCTCCTCATCCGCGCCGATAAGCACAGCGCTTCAACGCATACTTTTCCATATTAGACAATAAGTCATGATATTGTACCACCAAAAGCCCGGCCGGTCAAGTGAGGAAGCGGCCCGGCAGCGCTGAGCAAGCGGCAAAGAGCGCGCGCCCCGTAACAGGGCGCGCGCTCTTTGCTGTATTCTCTTTACGTTTCCACGGCCGCCTCTTCGGCCAGAATGGTCAGCTGGTTGTCCTCGACGCTGCCGACGCCGCCGGAGAGCCGAACGCGCGTTTCGCCGCCCTCATAGCGGCAGAGCATCGTCCCCTTGCCCACGGCGAAGAGCATGGGCGCGTGGTTTGCCAGTATGCCCACCGAGCCCTCGGGCGTCGGCACGCGCACATAGCTCACCGTCCGCTCAAGCGCCGATCCGCCGGGCGTCACCAGGCGCAGATGAATCCGGTCTTCCATGGGTCAGCCCTCAGAAGCTGCCGCGCTTGGCGATGACCTCGTCGATCGTGCCGCACAGCAGGAAGGCCTGTTCGGGCAGATCGTCCACGTCGCCGCCCAGAATTGCCTGGAAGCCCTTGATCGTATCCTCGATCCGGACGTAACGGCCCTCCATGCCGGTGAAGTTTTCCGCCACATGGAAGGGCTGGGACAGAAATCGCTGGATGCGGCGGGCGCGGTTGACCACAGCCCTGTCCTCGGCGCCGAGCTCGTCCATGCCCAGCACGGCGATGATGTCCTGCAGCTGGCGGTACTTCTCCAGCACGCTCTGCACGGCGCGGGCGGTCTCGTAATGCCGCTTGCCGATAACGGCCGGGTCCAGGATGCGCGAGGTGGAGTCCAGCGGATCCACCGCCGGGTAAATGCCCAGCTCCGCGATGGAGCGCGACAGCACCGTCGTGGCGTCCAGATGCGCAAAGGTGGTGGCAGGCGCCGGGTCGGTCAGGTCGTCGGCCGGAACGTAGATGGCCTGGACTGAGGTGACCGAGCCGCGGGTGGTGGAGGTGATACGTTCCTGCAGCGTGCCCATCTCGGTGGCCAGCGTAGGCTGGTAGCCAACGGCGGAGGGCATGCGGCCCAGCAGGGCGGACACCTCGCTGCCGGCCTGCGTAAAGCGGAAAATATTATCGATGAACAGCAGCACGTCCTGTCCGCTGCGGTCGCGGAAGTCCTCCGCGATGGTCAGTCCCGACAGGGGCACGCGCAGACGTGCTCCGGGCGGCTCGTTCATCTGGCCGAAGACCAGCGCCGTCTTGTTGATGACTCCGGATTCGTTCATCTCGTTCCAGAGGTCGTTTCCCTCGCGGCTGCGCTCGCCCACACCGGCGAAAACGCTGTAGCCGCCGTGCTCGTAGGCGATGTTGCGGATCAGCTCCATGATCAGCACGGTCTTGCCCACGCCCGCGCCGCCGAACAGGCCGATCTTGCCGCCCTTGGCGTAGGGCGCCAGCAGGTCCACCACCTTGATGCCGGTCTCCAGCACCTCGGTGGAAGGGCGCACCTCGGTAAAGGGAGGCGGCTCCCGGTGGATAGGCAGACGCTTTTCGGCCTTGACCTCGCCCTTGCCGTCGATGGGCTCGCCCACCACGTTGAACATACGGCCCAGCGTGGCCTCGCCTACCGGCATGGTGATCGGCGCGCCGGTGTTCCAGGCGCTCATACCGCGGGAGATGCCGTCGGTGGCACTCAGCGCGATGCAGCGCACGATGCCGCCGCCGGTCTGCTGCACGGCCTCCAGCGTGACCCTGCGCTCCGGCAGCTCGATCACAACGGCGTGATACAGCTCCGGCAGCTTGTCCGGTTCAAATTGAATATCGACCACGGGGCCGATGACTCTTTTGACTTCACCCTTGTCCACGCTATTCCTCCTATTTGGCGTTCAATGCATTCGCCCCGCCCACGATCTCGGAGATCTCGGTGGTAATCGCGGCCTGGCGCGCGTGGTTCAGCTGCAGATTGAGCTTGCCCAGCAGCTGTTCGGTATTGTCGGAGGCGGCGGTCATGGCCGTCATCCGAGCGGAGTGTTCGCCGGTCCTGGCTTCCAGCAGCGTCGCGTAGATCACGCTGTCCAGATACAGCTCGCCCAGCTGTGCGACCAGGGCGGCGGCGTCCGGTTCGATGAGATACTCTGTCTGCCGTACGCCGGCTTCTTCCGCTGTGAGGGGCAGCAGGATACGACTCTCCGGCTCCTGCCGCAGGGCAGAGCAGTAGCGCTCGTACACCAGCACGATCTCGTCTGCCTCGCCGCCGCTGTACATGGCCTTGAGCTTTTCGCCCAGTGTGCGCGCCTCCTGCGGCGAGGGCGCGTCGGAGATGTTTTCCATCGTCTCGCCGATGGGCAGGCCCGAGGCAGCGAGCAGATCCCGGCCCCAGCGGCCCACCACCAGAACGGAAAACGGTCTTGTCTCCCGCTCGGCCAGAGCCTCCATATACTTGAGCAGCGCCGTGTTATACACGCCGCACAAGCCCCGGTTGCCCACGAAAAGCACATAGCAGACCCGTTTTACCTCACGCGGCGTGAGATAGATATTCTGTCTCGCCTCCGGGTCGGTGCCGACGCGCTGCAGCATCTGCCGTGCCGCGTCGGCATAGGGGCGGAGTGAGGTCATGGACTGCTGCGTGCGCTTGAGCTTGGCAGCGGCGACCATCTTCATGGATTTTGTGATCTTCTGGGTGCTCTGTACACTTTTGATCCGTGTCCGGATGGCGCGCACATTGGCCATGCTCTCTCCTCCTCTCTGCTAACAGATCCTGCTCAGCGGAAATCCGCCGTATAGGCTCCGATGATCTCGCGCAAAAGGGCAAGCTGCTCTTTGGTCAGCTTGCTGCCGCTGAGCACCGCTCCCTCCAGCTCCGGGAAGCGGCTGCGCACATAGGGCAGCAGTCCCTGCTCGAAGCGCGCCACGTCGCGCAGCTCCACGCCGTCCAGATACCCCTCCGAGGCGGCGTACAGCGAAACGACCTGGTCCGCGGCGCTCATGGGCGTGTACTGGCCCTGCTTGAGCAGTTCTGTCATGCGGTCGCCGCGGTTGAGGGTGGCCCGGGTGGTTTTGTCCAGATCCGAGCCGAACTGCGAGAAGGCGGCAAGCTCGCGATACTGTGCCAGATCCATGCGCAGACGGCCCGCCACCTGCTTCATGGCGCCAAGCTGCGCCGCGCCGCCCACGCGCGAGACGCTCAGTCCCACGTTCACGGCCGGGCGAACGCCCGCGTTGAACAGGTCGGTTTCCAGAAAGATCTGGCCGTCGGTGATGGAGATCACGTTGGTGGGGATATAGGCGGAAATGTCGCCCGCCTGGGTTTCGATGATGGGCAGCGCGGTCATGCTGCCGCCGCCGGCGGCCTCGTTGAGGCGCGCGGCGCGCTCCAGCAGACGGGAGTGCAGATAAAACACATCGCCCGGGAAAGCCTCGCGCCCGGGGGGCCGGTGCAGCAGCAGCGAGATCTCTCGATAGGCCACTGCCTGCTTGCTCAGATCGTCATAGATGATGAGCACGTCCTTGCCCTGGTGCATGAAGTATTCGCCCATGGCCGCGCCGGCGTAAGGCGCGATATACAGCATGGGCGCAGGCTCGGAGGCATTGGCGCACACCACGATGGTGTAGTCCATCGCCCCATGCTTCTCCAGCCGGTCCACCACGGAAGCCACGGTGGACTCCTTCTGGCCGATGGCAACGTAGATGCAGATCATGTCCTTGCCGCGCTGGTTGATGATGGTGTCGATGGCGATGGCGGTCTTGCCGGTCTGGCGGTCGCCGATGATCAGCTCACGCTGGCCGCGGCCGATAGGGATCAGGGCGTCGATGGCCTTGATGCCGGTCATCATCGGCACGGACACCGGGCAGCGTTCGATGACGCCGGGGGCCGGGCTCTCCACCGGACGGGTGGCGGCTGCGTGGATATCTCCCTTGCCGTCCACAGGGCGGCCCAGGGTGTCCACCACGCGGCCCAGCAGCTCCTCGCCCACGGGGACCTCCATCACGCGCCGCGTACGCAGCACGGTATCGCCCTCGCGCAGCTCGTCATAATTGCCCAGCAGAGCAACGCCGACGCTGCCCTCCTTCAGGTCCATGACCATGCCGCGCAGATCGCCCTTAAAGGCCAGCATTTCACCGGCCATGACGTCGGAAATGCCGGTGACGCTGCAGATTCCGTCGGAAATAGAGGCCACGCGGCCCGTCTGGTAAACGCGCATGTCCAGACTGACGGTGCGCAGCTTTTCGCGCAGCGCACCCAGCAGTTCCTCCTCCGGCTCACGCAGGGAGGCGATTTCGCCCCTGGCCTGCTCCAGCGCGCCGGCGGCGCTGCCGTCAAACACGGTGTCGCCCACCTGGATCCGCACGCCGCCGATCAGTGAGCTGTCCTGGCGAACGGTCAGCTTCGTGGCGATGTTCTTGCCGCAGGCCTTGTCGATGCCCGCGTCCACAGCCTGGGCGATCCGCGCGGCGGCGGCCTCGTCCGGCTCATCGGCAAAGCTGACGGTCAGATCCGCCCTGCCGGTTTCATAAAAGCTCTCCAGCTCGCCGGGCATGACCTCGTAGCGTTCGATGAAGGTATCGATCTGCTGCTGTGTCAGCGCGCGGCGCGCCTGCTGGTATTCCTCGCCCCGCATCAGGGCCGCGGCGGCCGTGCCGATCTGCTCGGCTGCTTCGTCGCTCAGTTCCCGGCGGGCGTCGGTGCGAAGGCGGCGGAGCTTCCGCTCGCCCTCCTGCCGGATCTGCTCCGCCGCAGCGGCGTCCCGGTCTGCCTCCACGCGGCTGGCAGCGGCTGCCGTCTCACGGGCGTCTGAGAGGATCCTGGCGCACGCATCCTCGCCCGCTGCCTTGCGCCCGTCGATGCTCTCAAGCAGTTCCCGGGCATGTTCGGCGGTCTGACCGGCGCGCGTCAGCTCGTCCTCCACGCTCTTTTTGTGGTCGGCGAGCATTTTGAACACGATCTTCTTGCCGACGAAGTACAGGCCCGCGGCAAGGATCGCAAAGTTGATCAGGCCATAGATGATGTTCCAACCGCTCATGTTCCGGTCATCCCTCCTTCCTGCTGTTCTTCAGACTCATTCGGCAGCGCTCCCGCCCAGAATGTTCTGTGCCAGAAGCTCTGCCAGCGCGTCAGTTTCTTCCTGCAGCGCGGCGCGCTCCCGGGCGCTGGACTCCTCCAGGCGCGACTGGCCGTCGGCGAGCGCACTCTCGGCCCCGGTCCGCGCTGCGGAGAGCGCTTCGGCGCTGCGCGCGGCGGCGGCACGCTCCTCGGCGGCGATCAGCTCGTCAGCCTCATCACGGCGCGCGCGCTTCTCCCGTTCGATCTGCTCCTCGGTTTCCTGGATGCGCTCCTCGGCGGCTTTCTCCGCCTCCAGAGCCTTGTCCAGCCGTTCCCGGCGTGCGTCCATGTGACGCAGGATCGGCCCGTACAGAAAACGCTTGAGCAGAAAATACAGCAGGAAGAAGTTGATGATCGTCCAGATCAGTTCTGAAATATTGATACTCAACATTTCACAGCTTCCTCCGAAATGATGTCAGCGATGGGCCCAGATCAGATCTTGCCCACCAGCATGAAGGCGACGAGCATACCGTAAATGGTAAGGGCCTCCATCAGAGCCAGGGAAATGACCAGTGCGCCGCGGATGTTGCCTGCGGCCTCGGGCTGACGCGCGATCGCGTCCATAGCCTTGGAGGCGGTCCAGCCCTGTGCGAATGCGGTGCCGACGGCGGTGAGAGCCAGCGCGAGCGCGGCTGCCAGTGCGATAGTTCCGGATGCCATAATGAATTCCTCCTGAATAATGATTTCTTTTTTGTTATGGTGAATAGTCGGTTTTTACTCTTCTTCCGTCGCTTCCGAAACATAAATGGAGAGCAGCATCGTGAAGACCATGGCCTGCAGCATGCAGAACAGCAGACTCAGCACGTTCATGATCAGCGGCACGCCGATGGGAAAGATTTCGTAGAGCTGTTCGGTCACCGTCTCCTCGCCGTACATGTTGCCGTACAGTCGCAGCGCCAGCGAGGCCGGGCGGACGAGCTGCTCGATCAGATTCAGCGGGAGTATCAGAAAGCTCAGATACAGCGGCTGGGCAAGGCTCAGCGCGTAATGCTTGAGTCCGCGCTCCCTAATGCCGATGACGTGGGTGGTGAAAAAGGCCACGATGGCCAGCCCCGCCGTCACGCTCAGGCTGGCGGTGGGCAGCGCAAAGCCCTTGACATGACCCGCGCCGGGCAGCAGGCCCGAGTAGTTGCAGACGATAATGAAAATAAAGAGCGTGGCGAACACCGGGAAATACTTGCGGGTGTTCTTCTCGCCCAGAAGTCCGCCGAAATAGTCCCTGAGCTTGTCCACGGCGATCTCCGCCAGACTCTGCAGCGGACCGGGCACTTCTTTCAGATTGCGGGTGGCCAGGAACGAGACCAGAGCCAGCACAAAGATGATCGCCCACATGGTGGTAACGGCGCTTGTCACCTGCAGCGGACCGATGGAAAAGATCACATTTCCGGCTTCTTCCATAGGATCACCTCCTGTTTCTTAACACAGCAAAAGGCCCACACGGGGACTGTCCCGCGTTGAGCGCTTTTTCATCATTAAAGCACATTTTACCCCGATTTTCAAGCATGGAAACGGGAGGTCGGACTCAGCCGGCCTCCCGGATCAAATTGTCAGAAAGCGCTCAGGCTCTTCTGGTGTGGATGTCGCATTCGACCTTCTTGCCAAAGAGCTCGATGGTCAGCTTGGAGACCGCTTCGCGGTACTTCAGGCACTCGATGCTGATCTTGTTGCCATCCTCGGGATCGACGGTGATGGTGAAGTATTCCTCATCCGGATCGTCGATGCTCCACTTGACCTTGTCGGTGATGGTCAGCGGCGAGACGTAGGCGTTGAGGGGCACAACCTCGCCCGGGCTCATCGTAATGTCGGTGCGCTCGTCGTCGTTATAGCGGATCTGAAGCACCTCAACCGTGGGAGGAGGCGTGGGGGTGGGAGTGGGAACAGGCTCGACCGAAGGCTGCTCAGGCACCAGCGTGGGAGCGATGGCGGGCGTGGTGCGGGTGGAAACGTCCGTGCTGTTCAGACTGGTGGAGACCATGACGATCACCGCGAGGATCACGGCGACGACCAGGATCAGGCCGAAAATCATCTGCCATCTTGTATTGCTGCCGGCGCGCTCATAAGACGCGGTTCCGCTGACGGTTCCGGGCGTGGCGCCGGGAGTGCGGCTGCTCTGCGTGACGCGGCGGGTGCCGCAGTTCGGGCAGCGGCTGCGCAGCGAAGAAAAACGTTCTCCGCAGCGGCGGCACTTGACCTCAGGTATCAAACTCATTTCTGTTCCTCCACTTCTATTCTTCGGTATGATAGAAAAAGGGTAGATGCTTGAATACAGGGTAATAATACATCTTCCGAGCGGTTTCGTCAAGTATCAGCACAAAAAGCCGAGGGCAAAATAAGCAGATCTTTCAGCCCTCTTATCCCCACTTTGGCACAGATTTTAGCGCTTTTGGGGGATTTTCGCTCCCTTGACGGCGCGATTTGGCGTGTGCGGCGGCAAAGAGGGGGCCTTATTCGGCGGCGCCGGTCTTGGGTCTGCCGCCGCGCGGACGGCGGCGGTGGTTGGGCCGGCCGCTCCTTTTCTCGGCCGGATTCTGGCCGGAAGCGGCCGGATCGGCGTTTTTTGGCTTGGGCTCGAGCTTGACGGGCTTGACGGTGGCGGTGCCGGACTTGGGATTCTTCTTCTGGGAGCCGGCGGGACGGGCGTTTTTGCTCTCCCCTTTTTCCGGCTTCTTTGCCGGAGCTTCCTTTTTCACCGGAGCCTCCTTCTTTGCAGGAGCTTCCTTCTTCTCGGCGGGCTTTTTCTCGCCCTGGGACTTATCGCCGCCTTTTCTTCTTCTGCGGCGGCTCTTGTCGGAGCGGCGCTCGCCGCTCTCGGCGGCGGGAAGGACGGGCTCGGGCACCACCATGGTGGGAACGGCCCAGCTGTCGGTCTCCTCCTCTTCGGGCTCTTCGGGCTCCTCGGGGACATAGTGGAGCACATGGGGCGGCTCCTCGCCGTCACGGGGCCGTCCGCCGGGCACGGCGCACAGCTCGTTGGCCTTATAAAGATGGAGGCTGTCGTCGGTGTCGCTGTCCAGACGGACCTTGACGGTCTGGCGCAGCAGATTGACCTGAACGGCGGTGCCGTAGCCGTCGATGGTCTCTACAAAAGCGCCCTGCTTGGGGACCTTTTTGACCAGATCCTCATAGGCCGCCTGCTCGTAGCGCAGGCAGCACATCAGCCGTCCGCAGGCGCCGGAGATCTTGGCGGGGTTGAGGGAGAGAGACTGGATCTTGGCCATTTTGGTGGAGACGGGCTGGAAATCCTCCAGAAACTGGCTGCAGCAGTAGGGGCGGCCGCAGATGCCGATGCCGCCGAGCATCTTGGTCTCGTCGCGCACGCCGATCTGGCGCAGCTCGATGCGGTTGCGGAAGATGCCCGCCAGGTCCTTGACCAGCTCGCGGAAGTCCACGCGGCCGTTGGAGGTGAAGAAGAAGGTGGTCTTGTTGCCCTCGAAGTTGCACTCCACGTCCACCAGCTTCATGTCCAGGCCGTGCTCGGCGATCTTCTTTTCGCAGATGCCGAAGGCCTCCTTCTCGCGCTTTTTGTTGATTTCCGCCACGCGCAGATCGTCCGTGGTGGCAAGACGCACGACGCCGCGCAGCGGCTGGACCACCGCGTTGTCCTCGGCCATGTGGTTGCCGTGGCAGCAGTCGGCGATCTCCAGGCCCTTGGCGGTCTCGACGATGACACGGTCGCCGGTGCGGACGCTCAGGCCGTTGGGGGCGAAGAAATAGCACTTGCCCCGGTTTTTGAATTTTACGCTGATTACCTCAATCAATGTTGTATCCTGTCCTTTATCCGTTGATCGCCGAGACCGCCAGCAGGCCCAGCACATGCTTGACGGAGCAGTTGAGCCGCAGCATGCCCAGACACTTTTCCAGAAGCGTCTCGAGATCATATACTTCCTTCTCGCTCAGGGAAAGCGAGCTTCTTCGTCTGCAGAGCATGTCCCGCAGCAGCGCGATCGACGCCTCGAGAAAGGCGACGGCCGCGGCGTTGTCCAGATTCTCGTTGGCAGAGCACCAGCGAAAGAGCTTTGCCTCGTCCTTTTCGGCGCAGCGGCGCACGAAAGCGGCGGCCAGCTTCTGGCTCTCCTCGTCGAGGACCTCCTCGCCGGTCTGACACACCAGCTTTTCACAGCGCGATCGCACCGTTTCCAGCAGCAGCTCGGCATTGGCGGCCAGCAGCAGGAAATACACACCGCGGGGCGGCTCCTCCAGGAGCTTGAGGGCGGCGTTCTGGGCGCTGAGGTTCATCCGGTCCGCGTCCTCGATCACATAGACCTTGCGCTCGGCCTCGTTGGGCAGCACCACAGAGTCGGCGATGATCGCGCGGATCTGGTCCACGCTGATCTCCCGCTTCTGCTTGCCCTTGTCGTCGCCCAGACGGCGGACGGTGATCAGATCGGGATGGATACCCTCGCGGACCTTGCGGCAGTCGCGGCACCGGCCGCAGGGGACCGGGCCGGGGTCGCTGCAGAGCAGGGCCGCGGCAACGGTGTTGGCCGTGCGCGCCCGCTCCTCTTCCGACGGGGAGAGCAGGATGCAGGCATGGGCCAGCTCGCCGGCGTTGTTCCATTTCAGCTCTCTCATGGCCCGCTCCTTTTTCTTATGCTTTGTATGCTTTGTCCGATTGCAGACTTATCAATATATTTTACCTTATTATTGGTGGAATAGTCAATAAGAAAAAGCCTTTCGATCTCTCGAAAGGCTTTTTGAAATTGATTTTTCTTCCGGCATACCGCTGAGGTCTATCCGAAAAGGGACTGCCCGCTCCGCCGGGAGTTGAAGAATCGGTTCAGGCCAAATCCGGGAGTGTGTAGGTACCGAGGAGTCTTGTCCGGCCGCGCAGCCAGGTTTCGCCGGTGAGGCCGTCGCTGTCCACACGCAGGGTGCCGCCCCGCTGGCGCAGCGACAGGCAGACGCGCCCTCCGCGCTCGGCGGCCAGGTACAGGCCGACGGCGGCGCTGCCGCTGGCGCAGGAGCTCTCCCAGAACAGGGTGCCGCTGCCGGGAACGAAAACCAGCGGCGTGAGGGTGCGCTCCTCCCCCTCTCCGGAGAGGAACATCAGTCCCAGGCAATCGGCCTTCAGGGAAGCGCACAGCGCGCGCACGACCCGCTCGGCCCGCCTTGGTTCGTCCAGCAGGGCATGGAAGGGCGAGCCCTCGGGGATCACGATATGGCTGATGCCCGGCAGCGTCACCACGCCAAGCTCGTCCGACAGTCCGTCACAGGTCAAGGGCCGTGTTTCCACGCATCGAGCCGGGGGCATTTTCACCGCCGCGGCGGAGCTGCGATCTTCCTCACGCGACAGGCGGACCTCCACCGGAGCGTCTGCGCCGGAGACGGTCAGAAAAACCGGCCCGGCATTCGCGCCGTACCAGCCTTCCAGGGCGAAGCAGGCGGCGGCGCTCATGGAGGCATTGCCGCAGAACTCCCCGCCCGCCATGCGCAGCGCGCCGGGACTGTTCGGCCCGGGCGGCGTCAGGAAGCCCACCTGCTCCACCGACGGGCGGAGGGCCATGATCGTATCGGCCACCGCCTTCTGCTCAGACACGGGCACAGGGCTCTCCACCAGGGCGGTGAGATTGCCGGTGGGATCGAATACATGATAGCGGATCATCGCTCGAACACCCGCAGAAACTGTTTTGTGCGCTCCTCCTTCGGATCGTCAAAGACCGCAAGCGGGTCGCCCTGCTCCACGATGACGCCGTCGGCCATGAAGATGACGCGGTTGCTGACGGCCTTGGCAAAGGGCATTTCGTGGGTGACGACCACCATGGTCATCTTTTCCTCGGCAAGCTGGCGGATGACCTTGAGCACCTCGCCGGTCAGCTCCGGGTCCAGGGCGGAGGTGGGCTCGTCGAAAAAGAGGATCTCGGGGTTCATGGCCAGGGCGCGGGCGATGGCCACCCGCTGCTGCTGGCCGCCGGAGAGCTGGTAGGGATAGGCGTTCTCCTTGCCCGCCAGACCCATCTTGGCGATCAGTGCCAGGGCGCGCTCGCGCACCCGGTCCCTGTCCTCGCCGTGCAGGATCGGGGCCTCGGTGATATTCTTCAGCACCGAGTAGTGGGGGAACAGCTGGAAATTCTGGAACACAAGGCCGAAGCGGCGGCGCAGCTGCGTCAGTTCGGCGCGGGGAGCCCAGACGCCGCCGCGCAGGGCATAGCGGCCGTCGTAGAGGATGTCGCCGTCGTCCGCCTGCTCCAGGAACGTGGCGCAGCGCAGGAGCGTGGATTTGCCGGAGCCGGAGGGGCCGATGATGGAGACCACGTTGCCCTTGTCCACCTCCAGGGAAATATCGCGCAGCACGCGCAGCGAGCCGAAGGACTTCTGGAGACCGCGCACGCACAGGATGCTGTCGGTACTGCCGCGCTCGGCGCTGATGGGTTCGTTCATGGCGCGCTCCTCCTTACTTATAATAATCCAGCCGCTTTTCGATGCGGCCCATGGCGGCGTCCACCAGGGCGTTGAACACATAGTAGAACACGCCGGCCACCACAAAGGGCATGAAGCTGGTCTGGGAATTGGCGATCTGTTTGCCGATGGTGAACATCTCCTGGTAGGAAACGGTGAAGGCCATGGAGGTGTCCTTGACCAGGGTGACCACCTCGTTGGTGATCGAGGGCATGATGCGCTTGATCACCTGGGGCAGGATGATGCGCACAAAGGTCTGGAACCGGGTGTAGCCCAGTACCTGTGCCGCCTCGTACTGGCCAACGGGGATGGATTCGATGCCGCCCCGGTAGATCTCGGCAAAATAGGCAGCATAGTTGATGGAAAAGGCGACTACCACCGGGATGAGCTTGTTGCGGGACACGGCGGCGCCGAAGAGGTAGTAGGGGCCGTAGGTGACCGCCAGCAGCTGGAGCATCAGCGGCGTGCCGCGCAGCACGGTGATGAAAAAGCGCGTGACGGCGGACAGAACGCGGGAGCGACTCATGCGCGCCAGCGCCACCAGCATGCCCAGCGGCAGCGAGAACAGCAGCGTCAGAAAAAAGATGGCGCAGGTCTTGCCCAGGCCCTCGCTCATCTTCAGGATCATGGTCAGAAGCGACATAGGGGTTCCTCTTTTATCAAAAATGTGCCCGGGGACGCTGCGCGCCCCCGGGGAGGGGTATGGAGGGGATCTCGATGGTGTTCAGGTGGGGTGATCAGCCGTTGTTCAGGAAGAGCAGATTGTTGACGATCTCGGCATACTCGCTCTTGGAGGCGATCTTCGCGTAGGTGCCGTCGGCGACCAGCTTGGCCACCGCCGCCTCCACCTGGGCGCACAGCTCGGCGTCGGAGGAGCGGAAGGCAATGCCGTACTGCTCGGCACCCAGACTCTCGTTGATGATCTTCAGGCTGTCCTTGCCGGAGACATAGCTGGCCGCCACAGGCAGGTCCACAAACACCGCGTCAACGGCGCCGCCCTCCAGCTCGGTGAAGCACTTGAGGAAGCTGTCGCAGGTCAGGATGCTGCCGAAGGTGGAGGCCAGGTCCGCCAGGTCGTCGTTCAAAAGCGCCTCGCCGGAGGTACCCAGCTGCACCGCCACGATCTTGCCCGCCAGATCGGAAGAGCTGTCCAGACCGCTGTCGGCCTTGACCACCAGCACCTGGGAGTTGTCGTAGTAGGGAGCGCTGATCACATAGCCGGCATCCTTCATCGTGTCCAGGATCGTCATGCCGGACCATACGCAGTCACACTCGTTGGCGTCCAGCTGGATCAGCTTTTCCTCCCAGTTCACGGGGAAGATCTGCAGCTCCCAGCCCAGAGAATCGCAGACGGCCCGGCAGACCTCCACGTCAAAGCCGGTGTAGCTGCCGTCGTCGCCCAGATAGCTGAAGGGCGGATACTCCGGGTCGATGCCCATGATGAAGGTCTTCTTCTCGCCGGCGGTGCTCCTGCCGCAGGCGCAGAGGGCGAATACCATGCACAGAGCCAGCAGCAGGCAAAACAGTTTTCTCATCTTTTTCATTTCTCTCATCCTCCCGGGATCGTGGCCGTGGGGCCGTTTGTGTTTTTCTTTGTTACATTAGCATGATAACACATTAGTTTGATAAAGCAAGTGTTTCTTTCGTCATTGCTTGTGCAAAAAACGCACAAGCGTTTCCCCGCGGGCGGCGGCGTCCCCCTTTCCTTTCCGGAAAAGCTGTGGTATATTAAATCCATACTAATCGAGTAGGAATTTACATCTTTTGGTTGGGAGGCTCATGCGTTGAATATCACCACCAAGGGACGCTACGCCCTGCGCATCATGCTGGATCTGGCCGCACAGGAGGAGGGCGAGTTCATCTCGCTCAAGTCCATTGCGGAGAGGCAGGGCATCTCCATGAAATATCTGGAGGCTATTGTGGGCAGTCTGAAAAAGGCCGGCCTTGTGGACAGCAGCCGCGGTAAAGAGGGCGGCTATCGGCTGGACCGGCCCGCGGAGGACTATGACGTCTATGAGATCCTGCACTGCCTGGAGGACAATCTGGCGCCTGTGTCCTGCATCCGGGACGGCAGCGTGCAGTGCGACAACGCAGCTCACTGTCTGACGCTGCCCATGTGGCAGGAGCTGGACGGGCTCATCGCCGCGTATCTGCGGGGCGTCACGCTGCGGGATCTGCTGACGGGTGCGAAATGGAAAGATAAGATAATTGACAATACGTAAGAAAGAGGGAATCACACATGTTTGTTTACGCTGACAACGCGGCCACCACCTGCGTCAGCCGCGCCGCGGTCGACGCGATGCTGCCCTTCCTGCTGGAGGACTACGGCAACCCCTCCAGCCTGTACGCCTTCGGGCAGAAGGCGCAGGAGGCGCTGCAGGATGCCCGCGAGACCGTGGCGAAATGCATCAACGCTCTGCCGCGGGAAATCTACTTCACCTCCGGCGGCAGCGAGGCCGACAACCAGGCCATCATCTCCGCCGCCCGTCTGGGCGCACGCAGGGGCAAAAAGCACCTGATCTCCACCAAATTCGAGCACCACGCCGTGCTGCACACCCTCAAAAAGCTGGAAAAAGAGGGCTTTGAGGTCACGCTGCTGGACGTGCACGAGGACGGCGTCGTCCGGCTGGAGGACGTAGAGGCCGCTATCCGGGAGGATACCGCGCTGGTGACGGTCATGTTTGCCAACAACGAGATCGGCACCATCCAGCCCATCGCCGAAATCGGCGCGCTGTGCAGGGAGAAGGGTATCCCCTTCCACACCGACGCCGTGCAGGCCGCGGGACATATGCCCATCGACGTGGAGGCCATGAACATCGACATGCTCTCCATGTCCGGCCACAAGTTCCACGCGCCCAAGGGCGTGGGCGTGCTGTACGCCAAAAAGAACATGCCGCTGGTGAACGTCATCGAGGGCGGCGCCCAGGAGCGCGGCAAGCGCGCCGGCACCGAGAACGTGGCGGGCATCGTGGCGCTGGCCGCGGCGCTGAAGGAGAGCTGCGAGCACATGGAGGAGAACACCGCCAAGATCCTCCCCATGCGCGACAAGCTGTTTGCCGAGCTGTCCAAGATCCCCCACAGCAAGATCAACGGCAGTCTGGAGCACCATGTGCCCGGCACCGTGAACATGTGCTTTGAGGGCATCGAGGGCGAGAGCCTGCTGCTTCTGCTGGACCGGGACGGCATCTGCGCCTCCTCCGGCAGCGCCTGTACCTCGGGCTCGCTGGACCCCAGCCACGTGCTGCTCTCCATCGGTCTGCCCCACGAGGTGGCTCACGGCTCTCTGCGTCTGTCCATCGGCGAGTATAACTCGATGGACCAGATCGACCACATCATCGCAACCGTCCCCAAGGTGGTCGAATACCTGCGCAGCATCTCCCCGGTGTGGGACGAGCTGGAAAAGGGCACCAGGCCCCATCTGATCTGACACGATTCGATTCAAAATAAGAGGAGGACACCACAATGGCACTTTACAGCGATAAGGTCATGGACCATTTTCAGAATCCCCGCAACGTGGGCAAGATCGAGGACGCCGACGGCATCGGTGAGGTCGGCAACGCCAAGTGCGGCGATATCATGCGCATGTATATTAAGGTAGACGACGGCGTCATCACCGACTGCAAGTTCAACACCTTCGGCTGCGGCAGCGCCATCGCCACCAGCTCGATGGCCACCGAGCTCATCAAGGGCAAGCCCATCGAGGAGGCCCTGGAGCTGTCCAACAAGGCGGTGGTGGAGGCGCTGGACGGTCTGCCCGCCTACAAGCTGCACTGCTCGGTGCTGGCCGAGGAGGCCGTCAAGGCCGCGGTCAAGGATTACTACGACAAGAACGGCATCGCCTACGATCCGGAGCAGTTCAAGAACCTTGAGGACTGCGAGCACTGCCACGAATAAAAAAAAGGCTGCCGCGAAAAAGGGCGCGCAGATTAGGGAGACGACAGGCTGCACAGAAAAATCCGGAAATACGTCAAGTATTCCCGGATTTTTCTATATTGTCTGGACGAAAAATCTCTCGCTCAAAACTGCTTTGCACGCAAAAATTGAGATTTTTGTGGCGGACGAGGCGAAAAGCACAGGAATACTGGATATGTATTCCGAGCATTTTCAACGAAGTACGGCGCGAAAATATCCTTTTTGCGCTGCCGTATCCCTATTCCGCGCGCCCTAACCGCGGCAGCCCTTTTTCATCGCTTATCTTCTCTTTTTCTTCTTGGGCGTGGCCAGCGAGAGCATCATCAGCACGGCCGTCGCAACGCCCAGACCGATGAGGATCTTGCCCTTCACGTCCTGCTTGGCGTCGGTCTGGACCGTGCGGGTGGCGGTGTAGCCGCAGACGGAGCAGACGCCCTGCTCCTGTCCGCCGCCCAGGCTCGTCCAGGCAAAGCTGTGCTCACCGGAGTCGGTCACGCCGCCGTTGCCGTCGTCATGCCAGTGGCCGGACTCGTTATGCTTCCAGACCGCGGGGACGGGGGCGGGAGTGGCATCCGGCGTCTCGGGCGCGGCGGACTCCTCCGGCGCGGCTGCAGGCTCGGCGGATTCCTCCGGCGTCTCGGGGGCGGCAGTCTCTTCCGGCACGGGCTCGGCTGTGGGCTCCGGCGTGGGTTCCGGCGTGGGTTCCGGCGTGGGCGCGGGGGTGGTCTCCGGCACGTTCACGGCGATGGTGGCCTTTTCCGAGTCGGTGAAATAGGTGTGGGTGCTCTCATAGAAGCGGCAGAAGACCTTCCAGTTGTTCATCTCCGCCGTGACGTTGTCGATGATGAGGCTGACGCCCGTGTCGGTGAACACGACGCCCTTGAAGCGGTCCTTCGCCTGGCCCATGTCCAGGGTCTCGCTCCCGTCGGGGCTGACGAAGTACCAGGTGTAGCTGTCGGAATAATTGGCCGTGGAGACGTAGGACACGCGTCCGCCGGGATTCACCGGGGGATCGGCCGTGGGACTCTTGACAATGACAGGCGACCAGATCACCGCCTGGACCGACTGGCGCAGGGAGACGGTCTTGCCGTCGGCGGACACGGCGATGTCAACGCTCTTGCCGTAGAGGTAGCCGCGGGCGGTCTGGGAGAAGACGTAGCCGTCCCGCGCGGTGAGCGTCACGACGAGGGTATAGGTATCCTGACGGAAGGTGTCGGTGGCAGCAAGGGCGTTGCCGGAGCTGTCGGTCCAGGTGACGCTGGTGACCGTGGCCCCGGCGGTGCTGGTGGAAAACGGGATCGCACCGGGCGTGGACATGACGACAGCGGACTTGTCCGACGTGGCATAGACCTTTTCGATGATGGAATCCTCGGCAAACGCGCACACGCCCATCAGAGAGAAGAGCGCGCCGAGCACGAGTACAAGCGCCAGAAGCTTTATTGATTTGCGACGCATGTTGGGCACCTACCTTTTATTTCTCCGGCAAAACACCGGATATAGTTCTTCGATTATATGAATTATACAACCGATAGTTTCCCCGGTCAATGCTTTTTTCGAGCGCGTCGGACTTTTTCCGGCAATTTCCTGCGGGACGGCAATGCGAGCTTTCTATTGTAATTTGGACGCGATCTGCTATAATTTGAAAAAAACAGACTCGGAGCGAAACATGAACTACGAAGCGGGACAATTTGACATTGCGGTGATCGGCGCCGGACACGCCGGCATTGAGGCCGCCCTGGCGAGCGCGCGGCTGGGGCTGGAGACGGTGTGCTTCACGGTGAATCTGGACAGCGTGGGCAACATGCCCTGCAACCCGGCCATCGGCGGCACGGGCAAGGGGCACCTGGTGCGGGAGCTGGACGCTCTGGGCGGCGAGATGGCCAAGGCGGCGGACAGGGCCTGCATCCAGTATCGGATGCTGAACCTGGGCAAGGGCAGCGCGGTACACTCGCTGCGCGCCCAGGCCGACCGCCGTCGCTATCAGGAGGTCATGAAGCACACGCTGGAGTGCCAGGAGCATCTGCATCTCAAGCAGGCCGAGGTTGTACAGATCGGCGTGGAGGACGGCCATGTGGTCTCCGTCACCACCCACACGGGGGCGGTGTACCGCTGCAGGGCGGTCGTGATCGCCTCGGGCACCTATCTGGACGGGCGGACCATCGTGGGCGAGGTGCTGCGCTCCTCGGGGCCCGACGGGCTGGCCGCCGCGGCTGCCCTGGCGGAAAACCTGCGCGCGCTGGGGCTGCGGATGCGCCGCTTCAAGACCGGCACCCCGCCCCGCGTCAACCGCCGCAGCGTGGACTTTTCCAAAATGGAGATCCAGGAGGGCGACGAGCAGCCCGAGCCCTTTTCCTTTACCACCCTCACGCCGCCGCAGAACCGGGCGGTGTGTTATCTGACCTACACCAACGAGCGCACGCACGCCATCATCCGCGCCAATCTGGACAGGAGCCCCATCTACTCCGGCGTGATCGAGGGCGTGGGGCCCCGCTACTGCCCCAGCATCGAAACCAAGATCATGACCTTCCCGGACAAGCCGCGCCATCAGCTGTTTATCGAGCCCATGGGGCTGGAGACCGAGGAGCTTTACATCCAGGGCTTCTCCTCCTCGCTGCCGGAGGAGGTGCAGGTGGAAATGCTGCACACGATCCCCGGACTGGAGCAGGCGGAGATGACCCGCTGCGCCTACGCCATCGAGTACGACTGCGTGGACCCCACGGAGCTGTACCCCACGCTGGAATCCAAGAAGATCGAAGGGCTTTACGGCGCCGGGCAGTTCAACGGCTCGTCCGGCTATGAGGAGGCCGCGGTACAGGGCTTTGTGGCCGGGGTGAACGCGGCGCTGAAGCTCAGGGGCGAAGAGCCGCTGGTGCTGCGGCGCAGCGAGGCCTATATCGGCGCGCTGATCGACGATCTGGTGACCAAGGGCACCAACGAACCCTACCGCATGATGACCTCCCGCAGCGAGTACCGTCTGATCCTGCGCCAGGACAACGCCGACGAGCGGCTGTGCGCTATCGGGCGGCGGATCGGCCTGGTGAGCCGGGAGCGCTACGAGGCCGTGCAGGAAAAGTACGCCGCGGTCAGGGCTGAGATCGCGCGGCTGGAGAACACGCACCTTGCCCCCGGCGAGGCGCTCAACGCGCTTCTTTCGGCAAAGGGCACGGCGCCGGTCGCCTCGGGCGTGTCGCTGGCCGATCTGATAAGGCGGCCCCAGCTGAGCTACGCAGACCTCTCCGCCTTCGACGCCGGCAGGCCGACGCTGAACCGGGCCATCGTGCAGGCCGTGGAGATCAATTTGAAATACGAGGGCTATATCCGCCGCCAGCTCAGGCAGGTGGAGGAATTCACGCGCATGGAGAGCCGCACGCTGCCCCGGGAGCTGGACTATGACAGCATCGTGGGGCTGCGGCTGGAGGCGCGGGAGAAGCTCAAGCAGATCCGGCCGGAAAACTTCGGCCAGGCCAGTCGGATCTCCGGCGTGTCGCCGGCGGATCTGGCCGTGCTGATGATCGCAATGGAGAAGAACGGATGAAGGTCGTACTTGGTTTTTCCGGCGGCGTGGACAGTGCCGTGTCCGCCTCGCTGCTGCAGCGCGCGGGCTATGAGGTGCACGCCCTGTATCTGGACAACACCGACGCGCATGCCCGGCAGGACGCCATCGACACCGCCGCCTTTCTGGATATCCCCCTTTCCATCCGCGACGTACACGACGAGCTGGAGGAAAAGGTGTCCCTCCCCTTCTGTGAGAGCTATCTGCGGGGCGAGACGCCCAATCCCTGCATTCTGTGCAATCCCACGCTGAAGTTCGCCCATCTTCTGGAGGAGGCCGACCGGATCGGCGCGGAGAAGATCGCCACGGGCCACTACGCCCGCGCCGAGGACGGCGTGCTGTACAAGGGGCGGAGCGCCAACGACCAGAGCTATATGCTCTGCCGTCTGCGGCGCGAACAGCTGCAGCGGCTGACGCTGCCGCTGGGGTCCTTTGAAAAGACCCAGGTGCGCGCCATGGCCGCGGAGCTGAAGCTACCCGTGGCCCACAAGCCGGACAGCATGGAGATCTGCTTCATCCCCGACAAGGATTACGTGGGCTTTGTCAGCGCGCGCCGCGCTCTGCCCGAGCCGGGCGACTTTGTGTTCCACGGCCGCGTCATCGGCCGCCACGAGGGCATCGTGCGCTACACCGTGGGGCAGCGCAGAAGCGGCCTGTACGAGGGACGCAAGCTGTATATTTCCCGCATCGACGCACAGCATAATACCATCGAGCTGGCGCTGTGGGAGGAGCTGTTCAAGACCGAGGTGAGAGCGCGCTGCTTCAACTGGCTGTGTGAGGCGCCGACCGGGCCGGTACGCGCCAGCGTCCGGGTGCGCCACACCAAGTGGGAAAATCCGCTCTGCACCGCCGCGGTGGAGGGCGATACGGTGCGCATCGTCTGCGACGAGCCGGTCCGCGCCCCGGCCGCGGGGCAGTCCGCCGTGCTCTATGACGGCGAGCGCGTCCTGGGCGGCGGTTTTATTTGCTGAAAAGCCATGAAGAAACAGAAAGAGAGGAGAATCGCCATGAAGCTGACGGAATTTGTGCTCTCCGGCTGCCCCTATTGCAGACAGGCCGGAGAAGTCCTCGACGAGCTGCGGCGGGAGAAGGAAGCCTACGGCGCGATCGAGCTGGAGATCATCGACGAGAGCGAGAACCCCGCGCTGGCCGACCGGTATGACTATTACCGGGTGCCCAGCTTTTTCAAGGGCACGGAGAAGCTCTATGAGGCCGATCCCCGGTGGAGCCGCGGCGAGGTCAAGCGCAGGCTCGCCGAGATGCTCGACGGCGTACTGGAGAGCTGAAGACGGTGGGCGCTTCACAAAGCGCCCACACTTTTTTATTTCTTTTTTAATTCCCTGCTTGACAATAGGAAATAACTATGCTATACTCCAATCAGTTAGAGGAAACTAACTCCTCCGAAATGGATCTTGCATCACTTTCACCACTCCTCCCAGACCCCTCTTTTTTTGAACCGCTCCCCGTTCGGCAATCGGCGATCTCTCTCCCGCCGCTTGCAGACCGGGGAGCACTATTCTGTCCGGACAGTGCGCCGCATGGCGGCGCACTTGCTTTTTATCCGGCTTTGCTTTATACTATAATCCTACCGAAAAGGGGGTTTTTGCATGCTGATCTCCACACGCGGGCGCTATGCGCTGCGCATCCTCGTCGATCTGGCCGAGCACCAGGCCGATGGCTATGTGACACTGCGTGAGCTGGCCGACAGGCAGGACATTTCCGAAAAATATCTGGAGAGCATCGCCAAGCAGCTGGTGAGCTGTTCGATCCTCGCGGGCGTGCGGGGCAAGGGCGGCGGCTATCGGCTGGGCCGCGCGCCGGAGGATATCCGCGTACTGGACGTGCTGCAGAGCACGGAGGGGACGCTGGCCCCGGTGGCCTGTCTGGGCGAGGGAAGTCTCCCCTGCCGGCGGATGGCCGACTGCAGGACGCTGCCCCTGTGGCAGGGGCTCAACGAGGTCGTGAGCCAGTATCTGGGCGGCTTTACCGTGCGGGATCTGATGCGTACAGACCCCGACGGCGGCGACTATATCATCTGAAAACGACAACGGGCTGAGGCAAAACGCCTCAGCCCGTTGTTTGGGAAAAGCTCTTATTTATCGGAGAAAAGCGGCGTGGAGAGATAGCGGTCGCCGGTGTCGGGCAGCAGGGCCACAATGGTCTTGCCCGCGTTCTCGGGCCGCTTTGCCAGCTTCAGAGCCGCCCAGACCGCCGCGCCGGAGGAGATGCCCACCAGCACGCCCTCCTTGCGGCCAAGGAGCTTGCCGGCGGCAAAGGCGTCGTCATTCTCCACGGGAATGATCTCGTCATAGACGGCGGTGTTGAGCACGTCGGGAACGAAGCCGGCGCCAATGCCCTGGATCTTGTGTGGGCCCGCCGTGCCCTTCGACAGCACCGGGGAAGAAGCGGGCTCTACTGCCACGACCTTGACGGCGGGATTCTGCTGCTTGAGGTACTCCCCCACGCCGGTGATCGTACCGCCGGTGCCGACGCCCGCCACAAAGACGTCCACCTGGCCGTCGGTGTCAGCCCAGATCTCCGGGCCGGTGGTGGCACGGTGCGCCGCCGGGTTCGCCGGGTTGATAAACTGGCCGGGGATATAGGCGCCGGGGATGGTGTCTGCCAGCTCCTGGGCCTTGGCGATGGCGCCCTTCATGCCCTTGGCGCCCTCGGTCAGCACCAGCTCGGCGCCGTAAGCCGCCATCAGCTGGCGGCGCTCCACGCTCATGGTCTCGGGCATGACGATGATCAGGCGATAGCCCCGGGCCGCCGCCACGGAGGCAAGGCCGATGCCCGTGTTGCCGGAGGTGGGCTCGATGATCACCGAGTCGGGCTTCAGCAGCCCCTTGGCCTCGGCGTCGTCGATCATCGCCTTGGCGATGCGGTCCTTCACCGAACCGGCGGGGTTGAAGTACTCCAGCTTCACCAGCACGCGGGCCTTCAGGTCCTCGGCCTTTTCCAGATGGGTGAGCTCCAGCAGCGGGGTCTTTCCGATCAGCTGATCGGCAGAAGTATAGATGGCGGACATGGGTCGGCCTCCTTGTTGTTCATATTAACCTATCGGTTTAATATGTTTATACATCCCGCAGCGTCTTCTGTCAAGTCCATCGGTAAAGAATCGGCAGAGTTGACAAGGCGCGCTTGTTGGAGTATAAACATACTTGTGAAGTATGTTTATAAAGGGAGTGTTTCTATGGAACCGAAATGCGGCATCGTCCGCGCCGTTTGCATCAGTCGGAAGAAGGGCGAACAGAAAACGCCCGTGGAGGAGGTGCGTCTGCTCCCCCACCACGGCATCGTGGGAGACGCCCACGCGGGCGACTGGCACCGGCAGGTAAGTCTTCTGGGCACCGAGAGCGTGGCGCGGCTGCAGGAAAGGCTGCCGATCCTGCTGACGCCGGGCGTGTTTGCCGAGAATATCCTGTGCGAGGGGCTTCGGCTCTATGAGCTTCCGGTGGGGACAACTCTGCGCGTGGGCAGCGCCCTGTGCCGGATCACCCAGATCGGTAAGGAGTGCCACGCCGACTGCGCCATCCGCCGTCAGGCCGGAGACTGCGTCATGCCCAGAGAGGGCGTGTTTGCCGTCGTGCTCAGCGAGGGGCTCGCCCGGGCCGGGGACGCGGTCGAAGTGCTGGGGCCGGAGGAGGCATGAAAAGTGTCCTTGTCGCCATGAGCGGCGGCGTGGACAGCGCCGTGGCCGCGCTGCTGCTGCGGCAGAGCGGCTGGGACTGCCGGGGCGTCACCATGCGTCTGGTGCGCGGCAGCGATCTGGAGCTGGAGAGCCACAGAAGCTGCTGCTCCTCCGAGGACGCGCTGGACGCCGCCGACGTGTGCGCCCAGTTGGGCATCGAGCATGAGACGGTGGACTTTTCCGCGCTGTTCCGCTACCGCGTGATCTCACGCTTTTGCAGCGAATATGCGCGTGGGCGCACGCCCAACCCCTGCATTGACTGCAACCGGTTTCTGAAATTTGAGGCCCTGCTGGACTACGCCCTGGACACGGGCTGCGACGCCATCGCCACCGGGCACTACGCCCGCGTCACCCGCTCGGGCACAGGGCGTTGGGAGCTGCGGCGGGCACGGGACGCGCGCAAGGATCAGAGCTATGTGCTCACAATGCTGAGCCAGGAGCAGCTGGGCAGGCTGGAGCTGCCGCTGGGTGAGCTGACGAAGGAGGATTGCCGCAAGCTGGCCGCTCAGGCGGGACTGGTGGTGGCAAACAAGCCCGACAGCCAGGACATCTGCTTCCTGCCCGGCGGGGATTACGGCGCCTTCTGGGAGCGCTGGACCGGACGGCAGCTGGAGCGCGGAGCCATTCTGGACGAGAACGGCCGCGTGCTGGGCAGCCACCGAGGCGCGCTGTGCTATACGCCGGGGCAGCGCCGGGGACTTGGCGTCAGCGCACCGGAGCCGCTGTACGTGCTGGCCAAGGATATGGCTGCCAACACCGTCACCGTGGGCGGCGCGGCCTCGCTGTATCGGCGGGAGCTGCTTGCGGACGGGATGAACTGGCTTTCGATCACCCAGCCGGAGGGCGAGATCCGCGCTCAGGCCTGCGCACGCTATCACGGTCCCTGCGCGGCCTGTCGGGTGACGCCGCTGCCTGGCAGTCGGGCAAGGGTCGTGTTCGACGAGCCGCAGCGGGCGCTGACGCCGGGGCAGACGCTGGCGCTGTACGACGGCGAGCTGGTGCTGGGCGGCGGGACCATTGCGGAGGTTTTATAGGTTTGGAGAGGGCCTCTTCGTCAGCGACGGAGAGCGTCTGCGCGCAAAATATGCAAAATGAAACGAAATCCGGGGCTGCCGCATGGTTTGCGGCAGCCCCGGATGCTGCTTATCGGTCAGAGAGTTTTACATCAGGCTGCGGTAGAGGGCGGCGATCTCCTCGACGGAGGTGTCGCGGGGATTGCCCGGGCAGCAGGCGTCGGCAAAGGCGCTCTCGGACAGGAACTGAACGTCCTCGTCCTTGACGATTTCCTTCAGGTCGGCGGGGATGCCCACATCGGCGCCCAGCTTCTTGACGGCGGCGATGGTGGCCTTGGCGGCGTCCTCGTCGTTCATGCTGTCGATGTAAGGGACCTCCATGGCGCGGCCGATGGCGCGGTAACGCTCGCCGGCGACGGGCATGTTGTACTCCAGGCCCAGGGGCAGCAGGATCGCGCAGGCAACGCCGTGGGGCGTGTCATACAGGGCGCTCAGACCGTGGGCCATGGAGTGGACGATGCCGAGACCGACGTTGGAGAAGCCCATGCCGGCGATGTACTGGCCCAGGGCCATGCCCTCGCGGCCGGCGGGGTCGTTGGTGACGGCGGCGCGCAGGTTCTTGGCGATGAGGCGGATGGCCTCGAGATGGAACATATCGGAAATGGCGCAGTGGCCCTTGGTGATGTAGCCTTCGATGGCGTGGGTCAGGGCGTCCATACCGGTGGCGGCGGTGAGGCCCACGGGCATGGAGTACATCATCTCGGGATCGACAACGGCGACCTCGGGGATGTCGTTGACGTCCACACAGACGAACTTGCGCTTCTTCTCCACGTCGGTGATGACGTAGTTGATCGTGACCTCGGCGGCGGTGCCGGCGGTGGTGGGGACGGCGATGGTGAACACGGCGTGGTTCTTGGTGGGAGCAACGCCCTCGAGAGAGCGGACGTCCGCAAACTCGGGGTTATTGATGATGATGCCGATGGCCTTGGAGGTGTCCATGACGGAGCCGCCGCCCACGGCGATGATGCAGTCGGCATTGAAGTCCCGGAAGGCCTTTACGCCGTTCTGGACGTTCTCGATGCTGGGGTTGGGCTTGATGTCGGTGAAGAAGGTGTAGACAACGCCGATCTCGTCGAGCACGTCGGTGATTTTCTTGATCTCACCGGACTTGACCACGTGGCGGCCGGAAGCGATGAACGCTCTCTTGTAGCCGCGGCGGGAAAGCTCGCTGCCGATTTCCTTGACGGCGCCGGCGCCATGATAAGACACGGGGTTGAGTACGATACGATTTGCCATAGTTTGCTTCTCCTTTGTTAAAATATTATCGAGCAATTGCATGATAGCATACTCTAGCTTCTCTTGCAAGGACATAAGAGCGGTGGAAAAGCTCTTTGGCAGGACTGACAAAAAACGCCCCACGCAAGCGTTTTCGCTGCGCGGGGCGTTTGTGCGTTTTGCGGCCAGGCGTTTCAGGAGATGAACTGGTAGACCGTGAAGGCCGCGTAGATGGCCAGCAGCACCACGCCCTGATAGCGGCGGAGCCTGCCGGTTTTCAGCGTGGGCAGGCACAGCAGCGCCATGACGAAGAGCATGACCGGCAGGTCCACCACCAGGCTGGAATTGAGCCCGGCGATGGTCTTCTCGGCCGGAATGGCAAAGGGCGAGATCGTGATGGCCATGCCGCTGACCAGGATGATGTTGAAGAGGTTCGCGCCGATGACGTTGCCCAGAGACAGGGCGCCGTGGCCCTTGACAAGGCTGGTGATGGCGGTGATAAGCTCCGGCAGGCTGGTGCCCAGAGCCACCATGGTCAGACCGATGACACTGTCCGGCACACCCAGAGCGGCGGCGATCAGCGTGCCGTTGTCCACCAGGAAGCGGGCGCCCAGGGCGATGGCGGCGGCGCCGACCACCAGGAGCAACAGCTCCTTCCACAGGGGCATTTCCGTCTGGTGCTCCTCGCCCTCCTCGTCCTCGGCCAGCTCAGGGTGCTTTTTCATCTGCACCGTGGAGAGGATCATATAGCCCGCGAATACCAGCAGATACGCAACGCCCATCCAGCGCGCAAAGCGCCCCAGGGTGTAGGCCACCAGCGCATAGCTGATCGCGGCGGCAAAGAAGAAGGCGGTGGGCAGGCGGAAGCTCCTGGGGTCCACCTTGCCGGGGCGGATGGCCACGGTGAGAGCGGCGATGAGGCTGGTGTTGCAGATGATCGAGCCGATGGCGTTGCCGTAGGAAATGCCGGCGTTGCCCTCGGCGGCGGCCTGGGCGGAGACCATGACCTCCGGCAGGGTGGTGCCGATGGAGACGACGGTGGCGCCGATGAGCAGCTCAGGCAGGTGGAAGCGATGGGCAATACCCACCGCGCCGTCCACAAACCAGTCGCCGCCCTTGATCAGCAGGGCAAAGCCCACCAGGAAGAGAAGGACGGGAACAAGCATGGTGCGTTTCCTCCGTTTGTCAGTTGATGCGGCGCGCCGATGACGCGCAAGGGGTATTATACCATGTCCGCGCGAGCTTTGCCAGACATATTATAAAAAAAGTATGATTGACAATTACTTCAGCGTCAGATAAACTGGAGGATGGACCTTTACGGAGTCCATTGTGTCAGTCATGAGGGGCTGTCAACGATATAAGGAGGGATCTTTTGGAAGTTAGAGAGAATCTGATCAAGCTCTGTGAAAAGATCAACGACGGGCATTATAAGATCACACCCGACTGCGCGGAGTACAAGATGTTCGAGCAGTGGATCACCGACGAGCAGATCACCGTCATGATGGCGCTGACCAGCATGAAGCCGTCCTTCGTGCCGATCATCGCGCGCAAGGCCGGCATGAGCATCAAGCGCACCCGCGAGGTCCTGCACGAGATCACCGACATCGGTCTGGTGGTGCAGGTCGTCGTCCCCAAGGTGGGGCTGGAGGTCTATCTGCTGCCGCCCTACACGCCCGGCATCTTCGAGTTCCTGCTGATCAACGAGAAGTTCTGCATCGCGCATCCCGAGATCGCGTACGCCTTCCATCAGCACGCCACCACCAGCCAGATCGAGCACGCACCCACCACGCCGATGGGCGCCGGCATCATGCGCGTCATCCCCTTTGAGAGCGCCATCCCCGCCGGGACGGAGCAGATCGACCACGAGCGCGTCAGCAAGTTCCTTGAGGAGAACGAGGGACACATCAGCATCACGCCCTGCCAGTGCCGCCGCGTGCGCCGCATGATGGGCGAGGGCTCCGGCGACCTTGACGAGGGTCTGTGCGTGTTCCTGGGCCATGTCGGCGACATGTTCAACCGCACCGGCAAGGGCAAGCCCGCCACCGTGGCCGAGGCCAAGGCACTGATCGAGAAGTGCGAGGCGCGCGGCTGCGTCCACCAGGTCACCACGCTCCACACGGACGAGACGCTCGCGATCTGCAACTGCATGACCGAGAGCTGTCTGGCGCTGGGCGTGTCGCAGTACTATAACTGCCCCGCCACCTCCGCGAGCAACTATGTGGCCGAGATCGAGCAGGAAAAGTGCGTGGCTTGCGGCCAGTGCACCGACCACTGTGCGAACAACGCCATCCAGATGGGCCAGAAGCTCTGCGCCAAGACGCCGATCGAGCACAAGCCCCACGAGCTGCCCGACGACATCGAGTGGACCGAGGAGCACTGGAACCCCGAGCACCGCACCAACCGCGAGTACATCGCGCCCGAGGGCACCGCGCCCTGCAAGACCGCCTGCCCGGCGCACATCGCCGTTCAGGGCTATCTGAAGCTGGCCGCTCAGGGCCGCTATCTGGAGGCACTGGAGCTCATCAAGAAGGAGAACCCGCTGCCCGCCGTCTGCGGCCGCATCTGCAACCGCAAGTGCGAGGAGGTCTGCACCCGCGGCGATATCGACCGCGCCGTCGCCATCGACGAGGTCAAGAAGTTCATCTCCGACAAGGAGCTGAATCGCGACACCCGCTTCGTCCCGCGCAAGCTCTATGACTTCTCCGACAAGAAGATCGCCATCATCGGCGCCGGCCCCGCTGGTCTGAGCTGCGCCTACTTCCTGGCCGCCGACAACTACAAGGTCACCGTGTTCGATAAAAACGAACAGCCCGGCGGCATGCTGCGCTACGGCATCCCCTCCTTCCGGCTGGAAAAGCCCGTGCTGGACGCTGAGATCGACGTACTCAAGGAGCTGGGTGTGATCTTCCGCTGCGGCGTGGAGGTCGGCAAGGACGTGACCATCGACGAGCTGCGTGCGCAGGGCTTCGACGCCTTCTATCTGGCCGTCGGCGCCCAGAAGAGCGCCTCCCTCGGCATCCCCGGCGAAGAGCTGCAGGGCGTCTGGGGCGGCATCGACTTCCTGCGTGAGGCCAACGCCGGCTCCCGCCCCGCCATCGGCAAGAAGGTCGTGGTGGTCGGCGGAGGCAACGTGGCCATGGACGTGGCCCGCACCGCCGTGCGTCTGGGCGCGGACGTGACCGTGGCCTATCGCCGCAAGGAGAGCGATATGCCCGCCGACCCGGCCGAGGTGGCCGAGGCCAGGGAAGAGGGCGTGAAGTTCGTCTTTGAGCACAAGCCCGTTGAGATCGAGGGCAAGAACGGCAAGGTCGCCGCGCTCGTCTGCGAGGGCGACAAGAAGATCAAGTGCGACGCGATCCTCGCCGCCATTGGTCAGCGCATCGATCTGGGCGGACTAGATCTGGGCGAGCTGGAGTGCGACGAGAAGGGCCGCGTCAAGGCCGACGCCGTCACCTACCAGACCGCGCAGAAGGATATCTTCGTCGGCGGCGACGCCTACACCGGCCCCAAGTTCGCCATCGACGCCATCGCGCAGGGCAAGCAGGCCGCCATCTCGATCCACCGCTACGTCCATCCGGGCCAGAGCCTGGTGATCGGCCGCGACCGTCTGACCTACCGCGCCTTCGACAAGGAGAACGTGGACTTCGACACGGTTAAGCGCAGCTATGACGCCACCGCCCGCCAGGTTCCCGGCAAGGACGAGGCCAAGGCCAAGAGCTTCCGCGACGACAGAAAGACCTTTACCGAAGAGCAGGTCAAGGCCGAGACCGCCCGCTGCCTGGGCTGCGGCGCCTCCTTCGTCGACCCCAACAAGTGCCTGGGCTGTGGCGTGTGCACCTCCCGCTGCAAGTTCGACGCCATCCACCTGCACAAGCGCACCTATGTGGAAAACATCCCGTACGCCGAGCGTCCGAAGGTGCTGCCCCAGTTCATCGCGGAGCGTGAGAAGAGAATCCAGATCCGCAAGATGAGCGAGTCCGTCAAGTAAGACTCACCCTGAAACCGTGATCCCCGCACTCGGAAGAGTGCGGGGATTCTTTATGCTTTCTTCTTGCGTTTTCTCTGTGCGAGAGCTTATACTGATATCTAATAGAAATCTCGGATTCTTTCCGGCCAGAATTGCGCCATGCTTCGTTGAAGCCCTTGACCATATATGTCCATTATGCTC
>ONSQ01000024.1 GCA_900320465.1 uncultured Eubacteriales bacterium | reverse complement strand
CAGGATCAAACTCTCAATAAATGGTATCTTAAAACCTTTCGGTTCTAAAATCTTATTGAAGCTTTCTTAGCTCTCAAAAGAAATTGTCTTTGAGAATCTTTCGATTCTCTTAAAGAACCCTTTTCTGGTGCTTATTTAGCATAAGCTTTGTTCTTACATTGTTCAATTTTCAAGGTACATCCCCGCTCCCTTTCTTCAAGGGGGCAGCTTGTTTAATATAGCACAGCGGAAAGAACTTGTCAAGCTTTTTTTATCTTTTTTCTGACATCAAAGCTTTTCCAAAGGTCTTGATCCGACCCGTTTTTTTCCGGGTGACATGTAATATAGCACCTGAATTGGAACTTGTCAACGCTTTTTTGATTCTTTTTTGAGAAATTTTTTGCTTCCCCAAATCTTGTGGTTTTCCCGTAATCACAGGCACAACATGCATTCGGTCCGTTTCAACGGTTACAAACCGTTTTTGGCGGTTTACCATAACGGGGCGGAAAAAGATCCGGGGCACCGCCCCGGATCTTTTTAAAATCCTTTTTTCTTTTTTTGCGGGATCACTGGCCGATATCGCCGATAATGGGCAGCTTCTCCATCCTCCCGGCGCTGACGTTGCGCATACCGATGACGGCAAGAACGACGCGGACGATCGCAGCGACTGCGTTGATCCCCGGGATGAAGTCCATGATCAGGGAGGCAAAGAACAGCTTACGGCCCTGTCTGGCGTGGAATCTGGTGAAGGGATCCTCGATGCCAAGAAGCGAAGGGAGGAAGCAGAGAAAGCTGATATAGGACAGATAGGAGAACAGCCGGGAGTCCGAGCTGCTGTTCTTGTAGCCGGAGCTGCCGTAGGGGGCGTTACGGTGCAACTCCTGTTCCCGGGCGCGGCGGGCAGCCTCCTCCTGGCTGCGGCGGAAATCCTCCTGCTGCTGGCGGCGAAGCTGTTCGGCCTCGGCCCACTTGCGGTTCATTTCCTGCTGCTGGCGGCGGCGTTCCTCGGCGCGTGCACGACGCACCTCATCCTCGCGCAGTTCCTCCTCGCTCTTCTGCCGGGGCGCGTAGGCCGTGGCGGAGGCGCTGTTCTGCGCTGCTTTCTCTTTTGCTTTTTCAGCGGCCTCGCTGTATCCGCAGGCAAGACAGGTCTCCTGTCCGTCGGGGATATAAGCGCCGCATTTCTTGCAGTATGCCATGTCAGCCTCCAAAGATTTCTTTGGAGAAATTATACCTTATTATATTTGTCTTTTCAATAAAGATTTATGAATAATCCGTCGATTGCACTCAGGCGCAGAAACGGTGGTTGCCGATGGTGACGATGAGGGGCCGGGACCAGATCCAGGCACTGGTAGCCGTGGCGGGATTGAAATAGTACAGTGCGCCGCCGCTGGGATCGCTGCCGTTTAGGGCGTCGCGCGCCGCACGCCAGGCGCTCTCGGCGATAGGCTGGTCGAACTGGCCGTCGGAAACGGCGGTGAACGCGTCGGTCTGATAGATGACGCCGGAGAGAGTGTTGGGAAAGGACGGGTGCCTCACCCGGTTGAGAACCACCGCTCCCACGGCCACCTGGCCGTTATAGGGCTCGCCGCGGGACTCGGCGGAGATGATGCGGGCCAGGAGATAGAGATCTCCGTCGTCCTCTCCCCCGCCGCTCTGGCCCGTGGGGGCGATACCCAGGGCGGCGAGCGTCGCGTCACCCACCTGGCCGTCAACAGTCAGGCCGTTTTTGCGCTGAAAATAGCGCACGGCCGCCTCCGTGCGGCTGCCGTAGACGCCGTCCACCGCGCCGTCATAATACCCCCAGGACTTGAGCCGCGTCTGGATCTCCGTGACCGTGGCCCCCGAAGCGCCGCGCTTGTACAGATCGGCGTGCACCTGGGAAGCGAGCGTGATGATAAGCATGTTGACCGCAAAGAGCACAGCCAGCGCCAGGAGCAGCTTCCTTCGTTTATCCGACATGAGAACACCTCACATATAAAAATCCTCACAGACAAGTCTGTGAGGATTTTAGATAAATTATTCCTTATAGCCTTCCCCTTTGGGGAAGGTGGCGGACTCTGTCCGCCGGATGAGGTTCCTTATAGCCTTTCCCTTTGGGGAAGGTGTCAGACTTTGTCCGCCGGATGAGGTTCCTTATAGCCTTCCCCTTTGGGGAAGGTGGTGGACTCTGTCCGCCGGATAAGGTACCTTCTTATCTGGCTCTGCTGCGGATCTCCTCCCGGATTCTGGCCAGGAAGTCGTCCAGCGGCATGGCGCCCAGATCCTCGCCGCCGCGGGTGCGGACGGCGACGGTTCCGTTCTCGGCCTCGCGGGCGCCGATGACCAGCATGTAGGGCACGCGGTCCTCCTGCTGGGCCAGACGGATCTTATAACCGATCTTCTCGTTGGACTCGTCGAGCACAACGCGCAGCTCGGCCTCCTCCAGGCGCGAGGTGATCTCGCGGGCATAATCCAGCGTCTTCTCGCTGACGGGCAGGACCTTGACCTGCATGGGCGCAAGCCACACCGGGAAGCGGCCCTTGGTCTCCTCGATCAGGTAGGCCATGAAGCGGTCCAGCGAGCCCAGAATGGCGCGGTGGATGACGACGGGGCATTTTTCGCTGCCGTCGCGATCGATATAGCGCAGGTTGAATTTGGCCGGCAGGCAGAAGTCCAGCTGGCAGGTGGACAGCGTGTACTCGGCGCCAACGGCGGGCTTGACGTTCACGTCCAGCTTCGGGCCGTAGAAAGCAGCCTCGCCGATCTCCTCGGTGAAGTGGATGCCCAGCTCGGTGAGCACCTCGCGCAGCGCGCTTTCGGCGTGATCCCACATGGCGTCGTCCTGGTGGTACTTCTTCTTGTCCGCCGGGTCGCGCAGGGACAGCACGCAGCGGTAGTCGGTGATACCGAAGTCGCGGTACACGTCAAAGATCAGATCGCAGACCGCGGCCACCTCGTCCTTGATCTGCTCGGGGGTGCAAAACAGATGGGCGTCGTTCTGGCAGAAGTGCCGGCCGCGCTCGATGCCCTTGAGGGTGCCGGAGGACTCATAGCGGAAGTCGTGAGCGATCTCGCCGATGCGCAGGGGCAGCTGGCGGTAGGACCGGGGGCGGTTGGCGAAGATGCGCATGTGGTGCGGGCAGTTCATGGGGCGCAGCACGTAGGCCTCGCCCTCCAGCTCCATGGCCGGGAACATGTTGTCCTTATAGTGATCCCAGTGGCCGGAGGTCTTGTACAGGTCAACCGTGCCGACGCAGGGGGTCAGCACGTGCTGATAGCCCTGGGCGCGCTCCTTGCGCTTGATATAGGTCTCAAGCTCCTGCCAGACCGTATAGCCGTTGGGCAGGAACATGGGCAGACCGCGGCCCACCAGGTCGTCGGTCATGAACAGCTGCATCTCGCGGCCGATCTTGCGGTGGTCGCGCTCGCGGGCCTCGGCCTGCTGCTTCTCCCACTCGGCCAGCTCGTCGGCGGTGCGGAAGGCCACGCCGTTGATGCGGGTGAGCATCTTGTTGCTGCTGTCGTCCTTCCAGTAGGCGCCGGACTGCTGGGTGACCTTGAAGGCCTTGAGGGCCTTGGTATAGGTCAGATGCGGTCCCAGGCACATGTCCACATACTCGCCCTGCTGGAAGAAGCTGAACTCGGTCTCGTCAGCCAGGTCGTCCATATGCTCGAGCTTGTACTTCTCGCCGCGCTCGGCCATGAGCTTTTTGGAATCCTCGCGGTTGAGGATGAAGGCTTTGATGGGCAGGTTTTCCTTGACGATCTTCTTCATTTCCTTTTCGATCGCTTCCAGATCCTCGCTTGTCAGCTTCTGCTCGCCCAGATCCACGTCGTAATAGAAGCCGTTCTGGGTGGCGGGGCCGTAGGCGAAGTCCGCCTGCGGGAACAGGCGTTTGATGGCCTGGGCCATGACGTGTGCCGCCGTGTGGCGGATCACATGCAGCTCTTCCTCCTGGGGGCACTCGTCCACATGGCCGTCCTTGTAAATGATCTTCATGGTTTTCTCCCTCCGAAAAAAGCGAAAGCACCCACGGCGCTCTCACGAAATAGCGCCAAGGGTGCTGCTGTTGTAGCACGGTTCCACCTTGAACTTTTCACTCATTAGATGCGCGTAACGCGCGCCGCGCGGGAGGGCATTTTCTCCCTCCGGCTCGGGAGCGGTGAGCTCTCCTTCGTCCGCAAGCCGCTTTCAGCCCTCGGCGGCTCTCTCTGTGGCGGGCGCGTACGGAAAACTCTTCTCCGTCAAAGCCTTTCAACAATAGGAAATCTTATCATTCTTGTTTTCCCCTGTCAAGGTGAAAATATGCAAAAATCCCGCTCTCCGCATCACGGAGAGCGGGATAGCGCGATCAAACGTTGAAGCGGAACATGGTCACGTCGCCGTCGGCCATGACATAGTCCTTGCCCTCCAGCCGGAACAGGCCCTTCTCCTTGGCCGCGGCCATGCTGCCGCAGGCCTTCAAATCCTCAAAGGCCACGATCTCGGCGCGGATGAAGCCGCGCTCGATGTCCGTGTGGATCTTGCCGGCGGCGCGGGGAGCCTTGGTGCCCTTCACGATGGTCCAGGCGTGGACGTCGTCCTCACCGGCGGTCAGGAAGGAGATATAGCCCAGCAGCTCATAGGAGGTCTTGATCAGGCGGTCCAGCCCGGTCTCGCTCAGCCCCAGGTCGGCCATGAACACGGCGGCTTCCTCGGCGTCCAGCTCGGCGATATCCTCCTCGAACTTGGCGGCCACGGGCAGCACCGCGGCGCCCTGCTTCTTCGCATGCTCGGCCAGCGCCTTGAAATTGGCGTTGTTGGCCCAGTCAGCCATGCCGTCCTCGTCCATGTTGGCGGCGTAGATCACGGGCTTGACGGTCAACAGGCCGCCGTCTGCCAGGATGTCCTTGTCCTCCTCGGTAAAGGGGAAGTCGCGGGCGGGCTTTTCCTCCTCCAGATGGGCGATGAGCGCCTCGCACATCTCGGCCTCGCGCTTGTACTTCTTGTCGCCGCTCTTGGCGTTCTTCTTCGCCCGGTCCAGACGGCGCTCCACCACCTCGATGTCGGCCAGGATCAGCTCCAGCTCAAAGCTCTCGGCGTCGCGGACGGCGTCAGCCTTCTCCAGAAAGATGCTGTCGTCGTCAAAGCAGCGCACGACCTCCACCAGGGCGTCCACCTGGCGGATGGCTTGGAAGACCTCGTTGCCCTTGCCGCCGGAGGCCACGCCCGGCACGTCCACGAACTCGATGGTGGCGGGGCTGTACTTCTTCGGGTGATAGTACTCCGCCAGCCAGTCCAGCCGCTCGTCCGGCACCTTGGCCACGCCCACATTGGGCTTGGCTCCGGCCACGGTGTAGGCGCCGGTCTCGGCCTTGGAGCCGGTCAGCGCGTTGAAAAGCGTCGTCTTGCCCACATTCGGCAGACCCACGATGCCAAGTTTCATCTATCTGCATCTCCTCAAAATAAACATGGTGAAACGGCGGTATCGCCGCGTTCGGTAAAGTATATCACACAAAGGCCGTTTTCTCAAGAGTGTGACCGCCATTCGTCGGATTTTTCGGCAAAGCACCCGCTGCCGCCCCAGTCCCGCTGCGCCGCTGCCGTTTTTCCCGTCGGCATGATTATAATGACTATATGATGGCGAAAAGCCAAAAAGCTTTTTGCCGCGCGGCTTTGCCGCGCACGTGCGAATGATTCCATGAATCATTCGCTGCCAAACTTGTCGTTTGGCAGCGAAATCAATCGAACCCTCGATTGATTTCGCCATCCGATGATCATTATTGTCACGGCGTGAAAAAAGTGCTATGCTGTAGAGAGAGATCATGATGCACAGGAGCTTTCCCATGGATGAGATCAAAGACAACCTCCCCCGGGAGGAGGAAGAGCAGCAGGTGGTGTTTCTGGCCCCTGAGCTGCTCCAGGCCGCCCAGCAGCGGCGCGAGCGGCTCGATGCGCTCACCGCGGCCGCCGAGAGCGGCGACGAGGCCGCCATACTCACGCTGGCCCAGTACTATCTGGGCGATCTGGGCAGCACGCCGCGGGACGGCGATGCCGCCTTTGGCTGGCTGGAGAAGCTGAGCGCGGACAACGCCGCCGCTCGCTACTATCTGTCCTACTGCTACGACACCGGCGTCGGCACGCAAAAGGACGAGCAGAGGGCCGCCGCCCTGCTGCGCGAGAGTGCCGAGCTGAACTATCCGCCCGCGCTGTGCTCGCTGGGGCTGTGCTATGAAAACGGCCGCTGGTTTGAAAAGGACGCGAAAAAAGCCGCGGAGCTCTATCGCGCCGCGGCGGATCAGCATTACAGCGCCGCCCAGTGCAACCTGGCCGTGCTGATGATGCACGGCATCGGTGTGGAGCAGGACCCCGAACAGGGAGCAGCCCTGCTGGCTCAGGCCGCGGAGCAGCGGCTGCCGCGCGCCCAGTTCCTGCTGGGCCTGTGCTATGAGAGCGGCGAGGGCGTGGCGCGGGATCTGCGCAAGGCCCGGCTTTTGTACGAGCAGGCCGCCGAGCAGAACTACCCCGACGGCATCTGCGCCCTGGGCGTGCTGTACTACCACGGCATTGGCGTGGACGCCGACCGGGAGAAGGCCTTTTCCCTCTTCGAGCGCGCCGCGCTTCTGGGTCTTGCCCGGGCGCAGTTCTTCACCGGGCGCTGCTGCGAGGAGGGCGACGGGACGCCCCGGGATTTTGAAGCCGCCTACGGCTGGTATGTGAAGGCCGCCGAGCAGGGCGAGACGCGGGCCATGTTCAACGCGGGCATGTGCTGCGCCGACGGCACGGGCACGCCCCGGGACGAGGCCCAGGCCGCCGTCTGGTGGCAGCGGGCCGCGGATCTGGGGGACGTGCGGGCCATGGCCCATCTGGGCGTGGCCTACGAGGCCGGACGCGGCGTGGAGAAGGACATCAACAAGGCCATCGCCCTATATGAGCAGGCCGCCGAAGGCGGCGGCGCGGAGGGCATGTGCGATCTGGGCGTGCTGTACTACTATGGCGTGGGCGTGGACGAGGACGACGAAAAGGCCACCGCGCTCTTCCGCCGGGCAGCCGAGCAGGGCTTTCCCCGGGCCCAGTACTTCCTGGGTCTGCAGACCGAAGCCGGACGCGGTGTGGAAAAGGACCGGGAGGAGGCCGCACGGCTGTACCGCGCCGCGGCGTCCCAGGGCTACATAGCCGCCAAGCGGGCGCTGGGCGTGTGCTATGAAAACAGCATCGGCGTCGAGCAGAACCTCGAGCGCGCCGTGGAGCTATACCGGGAAGCGGCGGAGGACGGCGACGTGCAGGCCATGCTGTATCTGGGCAACATGTATTACGCCGGCCGAGGCACCCGCACCGAACCGGAAAAGGCGGCGGAGTGGTACAGGCGCGCCGCGGAACAGGGCAATGCCAGCGCCGCGTTCCACTACGGCTACTGTCTGGAAAAGGGCATCGGAGCGGAGAAAAACGCCGCCGAAGCCCTGGTCTGGTATGAGCGGGCCGCCGACGGCGGCGTGGCCGGCGCGGCCTACAATCTGGCCCTGCTGACGGAGCTGGGCGCGGGCTGTCAGAAAAATCCCGCCAGAGCGGCGGAGCTGTACGAAAAAGCCTATTCCCTGGGCAGCAAGGACGCGGCGAAAAAGCTCTCCGAGTTCTACCGCAGGGGCGTCGGCGTCAAGCGCGACCGCAGGGCAGCAGCCGACTGGGCCGTCAAGGCGGGCGAGAGTCCGAAGACGGGGCCCGGGGGGCTGAAGGAGTGGAAGGCCCGGCAGAAGCCGAACATTTTCCTCTTCTGGTTTTTCCGCGTTTTCGGCGCGGCGTTTGTCGCCCTCGCCGGTATCGCCGCCATCGACGGACTGAGCGAGTACCCCATCGACACCGACGATCTGGAGGGGTCCTTCTACTTCCTCCTTCTCGCCGCTGCCTGGTACTTCTTCTGCTGGATATTTGAGCCCTCCGACCGCAAGCACGCCCCGCGCGCGCTGCACGGCGTGATCGGCGCCATCCTGGTGGTGTTTTTGCTGGCGATCCTGTCGGTCTTTCTCGGCGGCGGGGTGGTGGATCCGCAGGATGTCCTGATCGTGGCGGCGCTGCTTGCCCTCACGGCGCTGGCCTTCTGGCGCGCTTTCCGGAAAAAGAAATAAAGGCCGATAACAAAAAGAGACGCATTCGTATCGATACGAATGCGTCTCTTTTTTAATACAGTTTCCAGTTATGCGTGTCGCACTCACCGTGGGCGTTGTCCCCCAGGGCGATCACCGCCCCGTCGGCGGTGACAAAGGCATAGTGGGTGCCGCCCGCCGCCAGTGCGCGGACGTTTTTCAAAGACGAAAAGTCCGGACCCCTGCCAATAAAGAAGTGGGCGTGCACATTCCCGTCCTCATCCAGCCCCAGGAAGGCGTTGGCGCCGGCCGAGAGGGCGACGATGTCCGTCCAATCCTCCGGCGCGGCGGGGCAGACCACCGTTCCGTCTGCGCGCAGACCCACGGCGTAGCCGGTGTTCACCGCCACGTCCACCAGCTCGCGCAGCTCGTCGGAGCGTGCGCTCTCGTGGCTCACCAGCGCCTCGCCGTCCCGCAGGGCCGCGAGCGCGTAGGAGCCGCCGGAGATCCGGGTGACGTCCCGCCAGCTGTCCACCGCGTCATAGCCGTTGAAGCCGCAGCACACCACGCTGCCGTCGGACCGAAGCCCGAAGGTGGCGTAGTCCGCGGCGGTAACGGCCACGATGCCGCGCCAGTCCTCCACGTCGCACTGGCCCTCGTCGCCGCGTCCCACGGCCACGACCGTGCCGTCGTTCAGCAGCGCCGCCGTGTGATAGGCCCCGCAGCAGATCTGCACCACCCGCCTCCAGTCATCCACGTCGCACTGGCCGAAGCTGTTGTCGCCGCAGGCCACCGCACGGCCGTCGGCAAGGCGGGCCGCCGTGTGGTAAAAGCCCACGTCCACGATGCTTTGGGGCAGAGCCTCCCGGGCATTTTTGAGTGCCAGGCGGTGCTCCACCTCCTCGGCCGTCAAAGACTGGGCGATGCGCAGGGCGCTGTCCAGATCCTCGCGGCCACAGATCTCCGAGGCCAGACCGAGAGCGCGCGCCGCGGCGTCGTCATAGTCCCCCAGGGCATGGTAGAGCAGGAAGCTGTCGTAAATGTTGCCCGCCTCATACAGCTGCGCGGCCTTTTCATAGCGGGCGCGCTTCGAGAGCTCCGGCGCGTTTTCATAACTGCCCAGCGCATCGAACAGGGCCGCGGCGTCGTCGAAGTCGCCGCCCTCCAGGGCCTGCAGGCCCAGCCGGTAGCGGGCCTCGTCATAGCCGCGTCTTGCCTCGTCCTCCGCGCCCAGCGAGGCGTAGAGGGCCGCGGCCTCCTGATACTCGCCGCGGGCGAGCTTTTCCGCGGCCGCGGTGTAGCGGCATTTTTTCTCGTATTGCAACCGCAGCTCCTCGTCCGTGAGCCGCGCCGTCAGCCGTTCGGCCCGCGCCACGTCGCCCCGCGCCAGGGCCGCGTCGATGCGCCCGGGGCGGCTTTTCGCCGCGGCGGCGCCGATGCCCAGGATCAGACACAGCGCCAGCACAAAGGCCAGGGTCGAGAGCAGCAGCGTGCGCCGCACAATGGTTTTATCGTCCATGGCGCACCTCACTGTCCCACGTCGGCGGAGTCGAGAAAATGCTCCAGCCGCCAGGAGAACACCGGCCCGTTGATTGAGGTCCACTGGCAGGTGATGATGTACACGTCGTCCACGCCGTATTGCTGCATGTATGTGCGGATGCTCTCCCCCACCAGATCCAGCTGGTAGTTGTTGTTGCGCAGATCGGTCTGCAGAACGGTATCGTAGAAGGGGAAGAGGTAATAGGCCAGGGCGAAGCCGTAGCTGTCGGAGATCAGGAGGGCGCTGCGCCCGGTGTGGAAGCCGGTCTCGAACAGGCGGTAGGGGCCCTTGGCCCCGCCCAGATACATGGTGTAGCCGTGGTGCTTGAAGTCATAGAGCTCGGTGGGCTCGGCCTCGGTCAGGCGGGTGATCAGCGAGGCGCGCACCGGTGAGAGCACCATGGGCACCATCAGATTGTCCCTCTCCAGCGTCATGCTCTGCAGCTGCTCGGGGCTGTAAGGCCCGCTGCGGATGCTGTCGCGCAGGTAGTAGGAATAGTCATAAAAGCTGCTGGGGGCGTAGCCCAGATCCCGGACGAAGGCGTTGGACACCCGCCAGGCTGTTTTGACATACCAGTGCAGGTCGCTGCGGGAGAACATGGGCTCGCCCGCGTCCTGCCAGGGCTGGAGCACTGGAGCAGCTTTGGCACGCTGTACAGATGGACGCCCTCGTCCAGCCAGGGGGCGATGGCCTCGTCCAGGTCGCAGCCCCAGTCGATGTACTGGTGCGTATCATAGAGCTCGTTGGCTACGTCCGAGGCGGGCGAGTTGATGAAAAACACCCGTCCTTCCTCGCCCAGGGCGGCACGGTAGCGGTTGAGCACCCCGGCCAGATGGGCGACAGTGGCCGCGTCATAGCTTTCGATGATCTCCCCCGCTCCGTTGCGGTGCCGGACCCAGAAGATGGCGGGGCTGACGCTCTCCGGCGTTGGCGCGTCCTCTGCCTGCGGCTGTGCGACCGCCTCCGGCACGGCCTGGACCGCGGCGGGGGCCTCGTCGCCGATCATGCCCAGCTCCACGTCAAAGGTGCGGCGGGCCTCGGCGTTGGCGTCGGCCTTGCCGAAAAGATCCATGATCGCGCCGGACAGGCGGATCATGCTCTCCCGCGCCGGAAAGGCGTCGGAGAGGAAGGACTCGAACTGCTCCATATACTCGCCGGAGAACACCCCCTCCGCCGTCATCGCCGGGAAGGGCTGCAGCCTGCGGTTTTCAGTCTCGGACACGCCGCCCTCCCGGGGGGCGAAGAGCAGCACAAAAAGCCCCAGCGTCAGTGAGGCAAGCAAAAGCAGATAAAATTCAGCCAGTCGCAGATTGATTTTCATGAAAGCCGTCCGTCAGAAGCGAAAATAGATAAAGGGATTGTAGCTCTGCCCCACCAGGAACACCAGCGACAGGGCAAAGAGCAGTACCGGGCAGACCGCGCGCAGGGAAGCAAGCAGCCTGGGCCGTTTTTCCAGCCGCGCGGTGAGCGCCGGCAGAATGGGCAGCGAGCAGGCGAAGGCCAGCAGCGGGAAGAGCCCATAGCGGCGCATGACCGCGGCCGAACCGACGTCCAGCAGTCCCACGCCCGCAAGCGCGCCGTCAACACGCCGCAGGCCGACCATGGCCAGCAGTGTATCGCGCAGGGTGTGCAGATCGGTCTCGTAGAAGATGGCCCAGCCCACCACGGCGACCAAAAAGGTCATTGCCCAGCGCAGCGACGCAGGCGCGCGCTCCAGCGGCTTTTGCAGCAGCGTGCGCTCCAGTACCAGCAGCAGGCCGAAGTACAGCCCCCAGAGCATAAAGTTCCAGGCCGCGCCGTGCCACAGGCCGGTCAGCGCCCAGACGACGAGCAGATTGACGATCGTGCGCGCCTTGCCCCGGCGGTTGCCGCCCAGAGGGATATACACATAGTCCCGGAAAAAGCTGCCCAGCGAGATGTGCCAGCGGCGCCAGAATTCCGTGGCCGACAGGGACACATAGGGGTAGTTGAAATTTTCCTTATATTGAAAGCCCAGCGCCCGGCCCAGGCCGATGGCCATGTCCGAGTAGGCCGAGAAGTCGAAGTAGATCTGCAGGGTATAGACAAAGGCGTGGTACCAGGCGCCAAGGAAGCTTGCCGAGGCGCCGGGCATGGCCTCCACCGCCGCACCGCACAGGTTGGCCAGCAGCACCTTTTTCCCCAGACCCGTGACAAAGCGGCTCATACCGGCCGTAAAGTCCTCCGCCCCCACGCGCCGCTCGTCCAGCTGGGACGCCACATCGGCATACTGGACGATGGGTCCGGCGATCAGCTGGGGGAAGCAGCTGACGTAGAGCAGCAGCCTCCAGAAGCTTTTCTGCACCGCGGCCTTGCCGCGGTAGACGTCGATGGTATAGGTCAGCACCTGGAAGGTGTAAAAGGAGATGCCGATGGGCAGCCGGATCTCCGGCGCGCGCAGTGACAGGCCCAGGAGCGCGGTGATATTGTCCAGCAGGAAACCGAAGTATTTGAAATACACCAGCATCGCCAGAGAAACGCCAACGCCGAGGGCGCAGGCCGCTTTTTTCTGCCGTCCCTCGCTCTCGGCGATGACGCGGGCGCAGAAGTAGTTCGTCGCCGTGGACAGCAGCATCACCAGCACGCAGACCGGCTCGCCCCAGGCGTAGAACAGCAGCGACGCCGCCACCAGGACCGCGTTGCGCGCCCGCAGCGATGGCGCGAGGTAATAGCACAGCAGCACGATCGGCAGGAAGAGCAGCAAAAAGCTCATACTTGAGAAAACCACAGCAGCCTCCGGGAAAAAGAATCTTTGCCTATTATAATATGGTGTGCGCCGTTTTTGAAGTCCTTTTCGCAAAAAAGCCCCGCGGTCCTGCGGCCGCGGGGCTGGGGTGTCTTTTCAGTTGTCCGCCCGGTTGTAGCCGTTTTTCATGTGCTCGCTGGAGACCGCGAGGACCTTGCCCAGCGTGGCGGTGGTCTCCTCCCGGGCCATGGCGGCCAGCTCCTCGTTGGCCTTTGAGGCCAGAGAAAGGTCGCCGCTCTCGCCGATCCGGAGGTCGTAGTCCCGCACGATGGTGCGGCCGCGGGTCATGACGGCGTTTTCATAGCGCTCGATCTGCTGGACGCAGTTCGGATAGTCGTGGTCGGCCAGGGCGCCGATGAGGCGGCTGGCCCAGTAGAAGTTCTCGGTGGAGACGTCCATGGTCACGCCGCTGAGGTAGGCGGGCATCTTCTCCACGCAGGGATACAGGGGAAGCATGGGGCTGAAGGCCGTTGAGCCGAAGCAGATCCACTCCAGGCCCCGCACAGCCTCCGGCGCGTCGGGCCTGATCTGGCAGATGGAGGTGACGCCCGTGCGGTTGATGCCGATGGAGCGGTACATGCCCCGCTTGCCCGTGTCCTGGCTGGAATAGGGGTTAAAGGGCGTTCCCTGATAGTGGCCGGAGAGCAGGTACTTCACGTCCTCCACCGCCACCTTGCGGTCGGGAACCAGACACCAGGGGATGTTGTCGCTCTCGGGGCCGAACTCGGCTCCATCGCCCTCCCAGCGGTGGGAGTACGGCGTCAGATACCGGCCCATGAACCAGGCCCGTGGCGTGTTGTAGATATGGTCCATGTCCGTGTGGGAGCCGAACACGTCCCGCGGATTGAAGCGTCCGCCCTGGTTGAGATCCAGGTGATTGTCGGAGATGAATTCCCGCAGGTCAGCGGAGCACAGATGCGCCTTTTTCGCGCCGAAGGCGTCGTCCAGATCAAAGGCGTCCATGCCGAACTGGTTGGGCGCGATGACCACGGCCTCGTCCGGCACGCGGCGCGCCATCCAGTGGTGGCCGCCGATGGTCTCCATCCACCAGACCTCGTTTTCGTCGTTGAAGGCGATGCCGTTGGATTCGTAGGTGCCGTAGCGCTCCAGCAGGGCGGCCAGACGCTCGACCCCCTCGCGGGCGCTGCGGATATAGGGCAGCACCAGTACCACGATATCTTCCTCGCCGATGCCGCCGGGGATATCCTTTTCCTTCCGGCTTTTGGCCTTGCGGTACTCCACCAGCGGATCCGCGGCCAGCACGCGGGGGTTGGAGGTGATGGTCTCGGTGGCGGTCATGCCCACGTTGGCGGCGTTGATGCCCGTGGCGGCCCACACGCCGTTTTTCGTGTCCACACTGGGGCAGGCGGTATAGCGCATGGGCTTTTCGGGCAGCTCCACCGTCAGGTGGCCGATCACGCTTTTGTATTTTCTCTTCTGATCCTTCGGTTCGACGACGATCAGCTTTTTCACATCAAAATGGCCGTCATCGGTGCGTGCGATCATCGTGGAGCGATCGTTGGACGCAGCTTTGCCGACCAGCACGGTTGTGCAGGGCATAGTGGGGTTCCTCCTTCTTTCGATTGCTTTCGCCATGCATGATAGCACATTTTACGGCGCGGTACAAGCGATCCCGCTTTTTCGGCGCGTTTTGCCGCGCGGAAAAAGCGCGCCTGCGCGGAAAATGTGTGATTGTAATGTGACAGTCCGTGTGGTATAAAAGGCTCGTAAGAAAAAAACAAACGCCGCTTCCCCGGATGCGGAAGCGGGACAGACGAAAAAAAACGGGAGGATATACTCATGAACGAATTCAAGATCAACGACAGCGAACTCGAACAGGTGGCCGGCGGCAATCGCAGCGACGGATGGGTCACCGTCACCGGTCTGCACAAGGGCTTCCTGGCCCTGCGCACCGAGCCCGTGTACGATTACAACAACGAGATCCGCGGCAGCGAAAGCTACAACGGCGACAAGCTGCAGATCGTGGGCGGCACCACCGTCGGCACCGACGGCGAGACCTACGTGTGGGTCTACAACCCCCGCACCGGCAAGATCGGCTGGACCAACCTCAGATATCTCCGCTGATCAGAGTCCTTTGCAGCACAACAGCCCGGACTGGAAATCCAGTCCGGGCTGTTTTTTCGTGTTTATTCCTTCTCGGCCAGCAGGCGCAGGATCTGCACGGCGTTGCTGGCAGCGCCCTTGCGGATCTGGTCGCCGCAGCACCACAGCGTCAGACCGTTCTCGTCGGTCAGATCCTCGCGGATGCGGCCCACCCAGACCAGATCCTGGTCCGTGGTGTCCAGCGGCGTGGGATAGCAGCGGCCCTGGTAGTCCTCGATCAGGCGCACGCCGGGGAAGGCGGCGACGGCGGCCTTGGCCGCCTCGACGGACACCTTATCCTTTGTGTGCAGCGTCACGGCGATGGAGTGGGAGCGCATGACCGGCACGCGCACACAGGTGCAGTTGACCTTCAGCGCGGGGCTGTGGAGGATGCGGCGTCCCTCGTTCTGCATCTTCATCTCTTCCTTGGTGTAGTCGTTGCCGTAGGGGGCGTCGATGAAGGGGATGACGTTCATGGCGATCTGTGCGGCAAAGGTCTTGACCTCCGGCTCCTCGCCCCTGGCCAGGGCAGCCATCTGGGCGTTGAGCTCGGCGATACCCGCCTGTCCGGCGCCGGAAACAGCCTGGTAGGTGCAGACCACCATCTTTTCGATGGGGCTGAGCTTTTCAATGCCCGCCACGGCCATCAGCGCGATGATCGTGCAGCAGTTGGGGTTGGCGATAAGACCCTTGTTTTCAAAGGCGTCGGCGCCGTTGATCTCCGGCACCACCAGCGGCACATCCGGCTCCAGGCGGAAGGCGGAGCTGTTGTCGATGTAGACCGCGCCGCTTTTGCGGATGGCGGGGGCAAAGCGGCGGGACATGTCGCCCTCCACCGCGCCGAGGACGAAATCCAGCCCCTCGAAGGCGTCGTCGTCCGCCGCGCGGATGGGCACGCTCTCGCCCTTGAAGGAGATGCAGCTGCCCGCGCTGCGGGCACTGGCCAGCGGTCGGAGCTCGGCGATGGGGATGTCGTACTCCGCGAGGATCTTCAGCATTTCCTGTCCGACGGCGCCGGTGGCACCCAGCACGCCGATTTTCAGCTTTTTCATGGTTTGATCTCCTTTCTTATCCCGCGAAGCCGTTGTACATCACACGGATCGCAGTCTCAAAGTCCTTGTTGTCCACGCCCACGGTGATGGCCAGCTCGTCGGCGCCCTGGGCGATGGTGCGGATGTTGACGCCGCTTTCGCCCAACGCCCGGAACAGGCGGCCGGAAACGCCGGGCCGGGAGCTCATCTTGCGGCCCACGGCGGCCACCAGGGCAATATCGTCCTGGACGCGGATGTCGTCGGGGCGGCAGGTCTTGCGGATGTCCGCCAGCACGTCATAGAGCGCGTCGCCCATGGCCGCCGAGCCGGACACCAGTGCAAAGCTGTCCATGCCCAGACTGATATGCTCTACCGGGGCGTGGTAGCGGTCCATGATCTCCAGCGCCTGGCACAGGGTGTGGTTGGCGTTCATATTGTGCTTGCTGACCGTGAGGATCGTAAAGTTGCGCTTGCCGGCAATGCCGGTGATGAAGCGATCGTCCTCGCCCCGGTCCTCCGCGTCGCCCACGATCATGGTGCCGGGGTCTTCCGGCCGGTTGGTGTTGCGGATGTTCAGGGCAATCCCCTTTTCCTTGACCGGCTGGATCGATTCCTCGTGCATGACCGAGGCGCCCATGAAGGCCAGCTCCCGCAGCTCGGCATAGGTGATCTTCTCGATAGGCCGCGGGTTGTCCACGATCCGGGGGTCGGCCATCAGAATACCGGACACATCGGTCCAGTTTTCGTACACGTCCGCCCCCACCGCCGCAGCCGCCAGCGCGCCGGTGATATCGCTGCCGCCGCGGCTCATGACCTTGACCTTGCCGTTGGGCAGGCGGCCGTAAAAGCCCGGCAGAAGGATCTTGCCGTTGGCCTGCAGGGCGTCGGCGACGGCCCGGTCGGTCCTCTCCCGGTCCAGCTGGCCGTCATAGCCGAAGAATACGCAGTCCGCGGCGTCGATGAAGGCAAAGCCCAGATACTCCGCCATCAGCCGCGCGGTAAAATACTCGCCCCGGGAGACCAGCTCGTCAACGCTCATGTCCCGATTCAGCCGCCCGCGCAGCCGCGCCATCTCCCCCTCCACGTCCAGCGACAGTCCCAGCGCGTCGCGGATCTGCACAAAGCGCTGCTCGATCGTGTCCATGATCTCGTCGCAGGACACGCCGTAGGTCAGGTGGGCGTGGCACAGATACAGCAGGTCCGTCAGCTTGTGATCGTCGCTGCTTCTCTTGCCGGCGGCCGAGACCACCACCACGCGGCGGCTTGCGTCCGCTTCTATAATATGTTTGACCTTTTCAAACTGTTCGGCACCGGCTACCGAGGAGCCGCCGAACTTGACTGCCTTGAGCATCTTATTCCTCCATCGCGGCGAAGAAGATCGCGCCGCCGTTTTTCCGAATCTCCGCGGCAAAGGCGTGCATGGCCGTGACCGGCATCGCCTCCGTCACACCGCGAAGGAGCTCACCGTCGAGCTCCTGCTGCGCCAGACGCAGGGCGCGGGCATCCGCGGCGTTCACGCGCACATAGTAGCGGCAGAGAGCCTCGCTGTTGTCGGCCTCCACCCGCTCGCAGGAGGCCTTCATCATCTCCCGGCGGCCGTGCAGCAGATCGCTCAGATCGCGCACCACCGCGCTGGCGGTGGGATAGCGGCCGGCGCCCTGGCCGATGAGGATGATGTCGCCGGCGTTCTGTCCGCGGTACTTGGCCATATTGAAATTCTGCAGCACCGAAGCCTCCGCCGCCGTGGAGCGCAGGAGCCAGGGCTGTACAAAGGCGAAGAGCTTGCCGCTCTGGCTTACGCCGCCGCTGACCAGCAGCCGCAGGACCAGCCCCTTGCTCTGGAAGTGCCGCACGTCCGCGGCGGTGACAGACTCGATACCCTCCAGCGAAAAGCCCTCGCAGGGCAGCTTGTCATAGGCCACGGCGCAGCCCAGCATGATCTTGCGCAGGGCGTCCAGGCCGCTCACGTCCGCCGTGGGGTCCGCCTCGGCATAGCCCAGGGCCTGTGCCTCCTTCAGAGCCTCGGCATAGTCCATGCCGCGGCGCTGCATGGCGTCGAGCATGAAGTTGGTCGTCCCGTTGAGGATGCCGCCGATGGAGAGGATGCGATCGCTCTCCACCGCCAGGACCAGGTTGTGCAGGAAGGGCACCGCCCCGCCGCAGGCCGCGCTGAAGAGGAAGCCCACGCCGTGTTCTTTGGCGCATTTGGCCAGCTCGATGCCGTGGGCGGCCACCAGGGCCTTGTTGGAGGTCACAAAGTGCTTCCCCGCGGCCAGAGCCGCCATGGCATAGGAATAGGCCGGCTCCACGCCGCCCATGACCTCCACCACGGCCTCCGTCTCCGGATCGGCGCAGATCTCGTCGATGGAGCAGACCTTGAAGGGCCTGTCCGCCTTGCCGGGCCGCACCAACACCTTGCTCAGCTCCAGTCCCGCGGCGTTTTGCAGCATCTCGCACACGCCTACACCCACGGTACCGTATCCCAAAACCGAAACCTTCATTGTGTTTTCCTCTCTTTCGCGTCCGCCGTAAAAAGACACTTGTATTTTTGACGTGGACAGTGTATCATGGTGGCAGGTAAAATACAAGCCTCTTTTCTCTTTTTTACAAAAGGGTAGAAAATTTCATTTTTTTGAGGTAATGTATTAGACAAGTTTTCGGTTTTTTCCGAAGCACGGCACGAAAAAATGCAAGCGGGAGTGATGCGTATGGAATATCGAAGCACAAGAGGGCCGCTCTTTGCCACTGACACCCAGGCCATCGTGCAGGGCATTGCCGCGGACGGCGGACTTTTTGTGGCCCCTGAGCTGGGACGCTCGCCCTTTGACTGGCGCGGCGTGCTGGCCCTGCCGCCGCTGGCGATGCAGGCAAGGCTGCTGGCGCATCTGCTGCCCGGCGTCCCGGACATGGAGGCGCTGGTGCAAAAGGCCTATGCCGGCAAGTTCGACACTCCCGCGCTGACGCCTCTGGTGAAGGTGGGCGAGGACTATGTGCTGGAGCTGTTCCACGGCCCCACGGCGGCCTTCAAGGACGTGGCGCTGTCCATGCTGCCCCATCTGCTGACCGCTTCCCGCGCCGCGCTGGGCCTGACGGGCGACAGCGTGATCCTGACGGCCACCTCCGGCGACACGGGCAAGGCCGCGCTGGAGGGCTTTCACGACGTGGCCGGCACCCGCATCTTTGTCTTTTATCCCGACGGCGGTGTCAGCCCCATCCAGCGCGCCCAGATGGTGACCCAGGCGGGGGCGAACGTGACGGTCTGCGCCGTGCGCGGCAACTTTGACGACTGCCAGAGCGGCGTCAAGCGCGCCTTTGCCGCCCTGTCGGACAGTGAGGAGCTCAGGGCGCGGGGCCTGTCGCTGACCTCGGCCAACTCCATCAACATCGGCCGCCTGGCCCCTCAGCTGGTGTATTACTTCATCGCCTACGCCCGGCTGGTCGATCGGGGCGTGATCACCGTGGGCGACCGTGTCGACTACGTGGTGCCCACCGGCAATTTCGGCGACATTCTGGCCGGCTACATGGCCAGGGCCCTGGGTCTGCCCGTGGGACGGCTGGTCTGCGCCTCCAACGCCAACCGGGTCCTGACGGACTTTTTCGCAACCGGCGTCTATGACCGCCGGCGGGAGTTTTACCGGACCGATTCGCCCTCCATGGACATCCTCATCTCCTCCAATCTGGAGCGGCTGCTGTACTATGTGTCCGACGGAGACGACGCGCTGGTGCGCACCTGTATGGAACAGCTTTCCCGCGAGGGCAGCTATCGCTTCCCCGACGCGCTCATGGCCCTTCTGCGGCGGGACTTTTCGGCTTACTGCTGCACCGATGCCCAGGGGGCCGAGACCATCGGCAGTCTGTGGCGCGAGCAGGGCTATCTGTGCGACACCCATACGGCGGTGGCGCTCCGCGCCGCCCGGGACTACCGGCGCGACGGCATCGAGGGCAAGGCGCTGGTGGTGCTCTCCACGGCCTCGCCCTACAAATTCCCGGGGGCGGTGCTGCGCGCCGTTGGCGGCGAGAGCACAGGAAGCGAATTTGACGAGATGGACGCTCTGGCACGCCTCAGCGGCGTGGCCGTGCCCGCTTCTCTCTCCTCTCTCCGCGGCAAGAAAGCCCTGCATACGGATGTCATTGACATTGGGGACATGCTCCCCTATATTCTGGCAAATATCAACGGAAGGTGATTTCATGATCATTCGCGTACCCGCCAGCTCCGCGAACCTCGGCCCCGGCTTTGACAGCTTCGGCATCGCGTGGCAGCTGTACAACGAAATCGATTTTCAGATCGCGGAGGAGCTTTCGATCTCCGGCTGCGACGAGCAATTCTGCAACGAAAACAATCTGGCCTATGTGGCCTACCACCGGGTGCTGGAGCGCCGCGGCCTCGGCGACGAGGGCGTGGCCATCCGCTTCGGGCGCACGGCCATTCCCGTGTCCCGTGGGCTGGGCTCCTCGGCGGCGCTGATCGTGGCCGGCGTCATGGCCGCCAACGAGCTGCACCAGCTGGGGCTCAGCCGCGACGAGCTGTTTCTGCTGGCCACCGAGGTGGAGGGACACCCCGACAACGTGGCCCCCGCCCTCTACGGCGGGCTGACGGTCTCGGCCATGAACGGCGGACGGGCGCTGACCCGGCGCTTCCCCATCAGCGACAAGCTGCATTTCATCGCGCTGATCCCGCCCTTTGAGCTGTCCACGGCGCTGGCCCGCGGCGTCCTGCCCGACAGCGTGTCCCGTGCCGACGCCATTTTCAACATCTCCCGTGCTGCGCTGCTGCTGCGCGCGCTGGGAGACGGCGACGCCCAGCTGCTTTCCTTCGCCATGGACGACCGCATCCACCAGCCCTATCGCTCGAAGCTGATCGACGGCTTCACCCACGCCCGGATCGAGGCGCAGGAATGCGGCGCTGCGGGGATCTGCATCTCCGGCGCGGGCTCCACCCTGCTGTGCGTGGCCAGCCGCGACGACTTTGCCGATCGCATGGAGACCGCGCTGACCCTCTCGCTCCCCGGCTGGGAGATGAAGGAGCTGCAGCCGGATCTGTCCGGCGCGATGATCGCGGCGCTCTGATTCCATATAGAACGCAAACAGCCTCCGGCCAGTTGGCCGGAGGCTGTTTTTATGCTGTTTTGTCTTTCCCGATCAGCCCTCGGTGGGAGCAGCGGCGGCCTCGTCCTCGCTGCGCTCTGCCTCGTCCAGGATCTCCTTGTCGCGGATACGGATCGCGCGCACGTCGATGACCCAGCAAATCACCAGGAACAGGACCATCAGCGGGGTCCAGCGGTCGATGAGCACCATGGGGTTGCGCATATCCTCGGTGAGGATAAAGGTAACCAGGGCCAGGACCACGTCGATGAGCTCCAGCGCCACGCCGATGGCAAAGCGGCGCTTGAACTTTTTGGTCATCTTTTCGAACTCCTCGTTCTCGCGCTCATCGAGCTCGCAGATCTGCTCTTCTTCCTTGTTGAGCTTGCCCACCAGCTTGGAGCGGCCGTACTTGGCCTTCAGATGCAGCAGCGGCAGGAGCAGGTAAGCCGTGACGATCAGGCAGATCAGGTTCACCAGCGCCCAGGCGCGTCCGCCGTAGCTGCTGCCGGTGGGGTCGAAGCGGCGCACGAAGGCGGCCAGCGGGGGATCGGGATCCTCGATGACTTCCACCGCGTCAACGGCGGTGATGGTGAAGTCGGCGGGGATATAGGTGACGGTGTAGTTGCCCTGCACGGCGGCGCCCGCGGGGATGATGGTGTCGTTGTAGCGGCCCACGGCCTCGTCCTGGCCGGCCCGGGGACGGGTGACAGTATAGACGATGGTGTCGTTGCCGATCAGTCCCGTGACCACGGCGGTGAAAGCCGGGTCGTCGGCGCCCACGACCTTGGAGGCATCCTGGGCGGTTACCACCACGGCTGCGGGGGTCACGCGCATGAGGGAGACGGCGGTAACGGTCTCCAGCCCCTCGCGGCTGGCGCGAACCGACAGCTGGATGGTGCCCACGTCGCGGATCAGCGGCCGGGCGGTGGTCCAGGTGGCGCCTCCGTCGGTGCTGTACTCGATGAGTGCGGCGGGGTCGTTGACCGTAACGTCGATGCCGTGCCACAGGCCGTCGTAAACGCCCTCATAGGTGTTGACGGCGATGGTCAGCAGGCCGGTGGTAGTCTCGGTCATATTGTGCGGCAGCATGACGGCGAACACCACCAGACGGCCGTCGGTGTCGGCCGCGGCGCAGGTGGAGAGAGCCACGATCTTGCTGTTGGCATTGGCGATGCCCTGGCGGTAGATCACGGTGCCCTCGGCGTTTTCGATGAAGTGAATGATGTCTTCGGCGCTCTTTCCGCCCACGTTGTAGACCTTGGCCTCGTACGCGTGGGTGCGCACGACGGCAAAGGTGTACAGATCATACACGCCGCTCGTCGAGACGATCACGCCCTCGCGGTGGCTGTCAAAATAGCTCTCGGAGGCGAAGCTGTCCAGTGCGCCGAACATGGCGCCGTTGTCCATGTGGTGGCCGTAGATCAGGTTGTAGGGGTCGGTGAAGCCGCCCGCATTGCCGGAGGCCAGGTAGATGGCGCCGGTGATGGAGTTTTCGCCGTAGATGTCATGGGTGGCGTAATAGAGATCGTCCTCGCCCTGCATGACGGCGTAGTCGATGTTGGTGTCGTACATCGTCAGCCAGGAGCGGTAATCGGCGTTGATCGCGGCGAGCGTACCGCCGCCGCTGAGGGGCGTGGCGCCATCGGTCATGATTTCCGGCTTATACTGCAGCAGATCCCAGTTGGTGCTGCCGGCGGTGTTCTGGGTGTAGAAGCTGTCGTAGAGCACGTAGCCGGAGTAGAGGATCAGTGCGGCGGCAAGCAGACCGGTCAGCAGCGAGACCACGCTCTCGCCCAGCCTTCGGGTCAGATTCAGGATGTTGACGATGCGGCCCTTGTCGGGCGCTGTGCGCGCAACGGGATTGTTGAATTCATCGGGCGTGGGTCTTGTGACAACTGCCATACTGTCCGCCTCCTTTCGTTGTGAGTACAGTATAAAGTCTCATGCGTCAATAAAGCCGTCAAAAATCCGGGCAATTTGGGTCAAAGCGCGTTTCTTCTGACGATGGTGATGACCGTGCCCAGGATCTCGTCCCGGCTTACCGGGCCGAAGTAGCGCGAATCGGCGCCGCCGTCCCGCTTGTCGGCCAGGACGAAGCATTCTCCCGGTCCCAGCGTCAGCGGGAACTCGGTATAACCCTCGTAGCGGGGCGTGGCATAGAAGATATTGGTTTCGATCATCACGTTGCCGTTGACCTTCAGACGGCCCTCATCCGTGATTTCCACGGTGTCGCCCTGCGCGGCCACCACGCGGCAGATAAAGAGTTTGGTTTCCTTCGTATCGGGCGTGGTCTTCTCGATGGCGATCACGTCCTGGGCGCGCACGTCCTTGTCCAGTCGGTAGAACAGCACCAGATCCCCCAGATCCAAGCGGGGATACATATCGCCGCTGGGCATGTGGGTCAGACCCACCACCTGGAAGAACAGCGCCCAGATCAGAAGCAGCAGCACGGCCAGGCGGATGATGAAGTACTGATACTCCTTCACGCCCTTTTCCGAACGGCGCAGCTGTTTTTTCAGCTTGGCTTCTTTTTCCAGGCTCTGCCCGGTCAGCTCCTCGTGCTGCTGCCCGGTCATGGTCTTTTCTCCGGCCGGAGCCGCGGCGGCAGCGGCGCTCGTCCCGTCCTGCTGTGTGGTTTTGCTGATTTCTTCGCTCATAGGATCCTCTCCCCCGCTTCGACCCGCAAAAGGAGCGCGGGTCCCGATTTTCGATTATTTCCGCCGCTTCCTGCCCAGGATCAGCAGCGCCGCGCCGAAGATGAACATCAGCGCAAAGGGCACGATCACCGCGCTGTAGCCGGTGGGCCCCACGGCATTTTCGGCGCTGTTGGGCACGCGGATCGTGTAGTCCACGCGCTCGCCGCGCGAGACGGTCAGGGCGTTTTCAAAGCCTTCTCCGTCCACGATCACGCCTCCCAGCGGCGTGATGGTGAAGCGCAGATCGTTCTCCAGGGCGCGATAGCCCTCCGGCGGCTGTTTTTCGCTCAGGTAGTAGGTGCCGGGCGAGAGCCTCTCGTCCAGGCCCGCGATGCTGCCGTCCTCGGTGCTGACAAGGTCGCTCATGCCGTCGAGCGGATAGTAGTCCCGCATACCCATGACCTCGCGGTACAGGGCAAAATGCACGTCCGAAAGCGGCTTGTCGCCGGCGGCGTCCACCTTGAGCACGCGCAGCGTGAAGGGCCGGTTCACCAGGCGCAGGGTGCCGCTCTCGCTGTCGTAGACAAAGCTGTCGTCCTCGTCGCCGCTGACGGTGCTCCTGCCGTCCTCCACGAGGATCTCCACCGGGGAGGACAGGGCGCAGTAGCCGCCGGGTGCGCGTGTCTCGCGCAGCAGATACCGGCCGTCCTCGGGATAGAACAGGACCAGAAGGCCATCGCTGTCGGAGCGATAGCTGCCCAGTTCGGTCTCTCTCCCGCCCTCCAGACGGCTAAGTGTGAAGAGCGCGCCGGCCAGGGCCGCGCCCGTTTCGTCGGTCTTTTCGATGCGCAGGGCGCCCGCGCGGCTGTTGAGGATGGTATCACGGCGCACGCGCCTCTCCCCGCCGAAGGTGCTCCGGGCCTCGCCCTGCTGGTAGCTGACGGTGTAGCTCAGACCGCTCAGGGTCTTGCCGTCCCGGTCTGCGGCGCCGATTCTGGTCTCGTCCCCGTCTTCCAGGGGCTCAAAGCTCCCGTCGGGGGCCGGGCCGTCGGTGAAGCGCAGCTCGCGCACCTCTACGTCCGCAAAGTCCGCGCCGTCGGGCAGCGAATCCAGGAAGTACACCGTGTCGCGACCCTCCTCCAGAGGCCGCAGCGTGCCCTCCAGCATCTCGCCCTTGCAATACAGGGCGCAGTACACCGTGTCGTGGGCGCTGACAAAATCGCTGTCTGTCCAGAGCTTGGCCGCGCGCAACGTCCAGCCGCGCTGATTGTGCACGGCGATGACCGGATCGCTGTTTTCGCGGATGGTGCCCACGTTGGGCTCGCCGCCGTCCTCAATGAGGTAGGTGCCGCCCACGCGCTCATAGCCGATCAGCCGATAGCCGTCGGGGATCTCGTCGGCGCGCTCCTCCACCAGGAAGCGGGTGCCCACCAGGAGGTTGCGCACCTCCACGCTGTAGCCGTTGGGGATGCGGGAAATGGCGCCGTTGGGCGAGGTCTGGAAGGCCGCGGCCGTCCGCTCGGCGGTGCTCATGCTCTCAAAGCTGCCGCGTCCCAGGGAGACGAAGCTCTGTCTGGTGCGGTCCCAGCGGCAATAGTTCCCGTTGGGGTCGCGCACGTAATAGGTCTGCATGGAGGCGGGGCTCATGGTGCCGTCCGCGCCGTAGGCCAGCCACAGACGGAAGTTGAAGCCCGTGCTGTCCGCGCCGGGATCGATGCGGCAGGCGCTGTTGTCCGCGCCGGAACGGAAATCATACCGCTCGTCATAGAGCTGCTTCTGGATTGTCAGCGTGCGCAGCGCACCGGCGCGCACGTGGTTGTCAAAGCCGACCTGGGGCCGCTCGTCCGCGGAGGCGGCCTGAACGGCGTAATCCAACCGTTCGCCGCTGCCGCCGGGGCGCAGAGCCGTGCCGTTGGCCGTGACGCCGTCATAGATGCCCGGATTCACCGCGCACTCCACGACGGAATAGCTGGCGGCGCCGTCGGGCAGATTGATTTCCGCCGTCTCGCCGCTCTTGAGGAAGTACACATGCTCCCAAGTTCTCCCGGTGCCGGGGGCGGTGTAGCTGGCGGCGTAGCGCACCGGCGCGTTGGTGCGCGCGTAGGTCACGCCGTCGCTCTGTCCCGGCAGGGAGCCCAGCAGACGGGTCTGCCGCGCGCCGCCGCCCTCGGTGTAGAAGATCTGGAAGGGATATTCCGCCAGACGGAAGTCCTCACCGCCGGTGCCGGAGACGGTCTTGCTCAGCTGTACCTGTCCCGGCTTGACCGAGGTCAGGTTGAAGCGCATGTGCAGGTTCGACGCACCTGCGCCGCGCTCCATGTAAAAGAGCTTCATCGTGTGGGCCGTGTAGTCCTTGAAGACCCACTGCTGCTTGCCGTTTACGGTCCGGGAGGTGAAGATTTCGGCGCAGCGGCGTTCGATCTCCGCCTGATCCAGGCCGCGCTTGGCCCAGTTTTCGCGGAACAGCTCGTAAATGGTGCTGTTCTTGCCGTTGACGCTGACCTGGCCCGTGCAGAAGTTGACCTTGCCAGGCAGGGCGCTGTGGATGCCGCCCAGGTCGATGACCAGCTCGCCGTCCACAAACAGCCAGAAGTCGTCGTCGCCGGTGAATTCGTAAATGATGTCGTGGCCCCAGGGGTCCAGCCCGTTGGGCGTCTGGACAAAGCCTGCGGAGATCTCCACGCCGAAGTAGTAGTCCGGCTTGCGCACCAGCAGCATCCGCTCGTACTTGCGCGGGTCCTCCTCGGACAGGGGCGACTGGGTGGCGTTGTAGAGATTCTCGCCGTTGACCGAGGCGTAGACTCCCGGCTCCAGATCGTTGAAGGGCATGAACTGGCCGTGCTTGAGCGTCTCCTTGCTGGCGCTGTCCATGGTGCCCAGCTCGTTGTACACCACGAAGTCCGAGCCCCGGAGGGTGGCAAAGTTGGCCGTGCTGTCGAACTCGTAATAGCCGCTGCCGCTGTAGGTGCTGCCGGTGAAGAGGTGGTTGACCTCCTGCGCGTCGGCGAAGAGCTCGCCCAGCGAGCGTCCGGTCCTGGTGCAGACGGGGTAGCCGTCGGCGGCCAGATCCGTGGACACCAGTCCCGCGTTGGCTGCCGAGGCGATATAACGGCTGTCGCCCATGACGGCGTGCTGGGTCGGCGAGGTCATGGTACCGTCCAGGGTCCTGGCCCCGTCGAAGTTCACCAGCTTCATCGTGATGCCGTACTGGGTGTGGTCCACGGTGGGGATCTCGGTGAGCGTCTCGCCGTTGGGATTGGGCTGCATGACGGCCACATAGAAGTCCGAGCCGTCTGCCATGGCGGCGGCGGAGAGGACGCCCTCGTCGGCCCGCAGGGCCGCGTAGGCGTAGTAGGGATCGTCCCAGGCCAGGACCGCGCTCTGATAGTCGCCGTAGCGGCGGCCGTTGAGCGTCAGCCCGATGGGCTCGTCAGAGAGGATCTGGCCGTCCAGGCGCGGGGCGATGAATTTTTCGGAATAGGGGTTCTTCAGCTCGTAGTACCAGGTGGGCTGGTTTGTGCCCTCCTCGGTGTACTCGGTGAAGTACCACAGCAGGGTGTTGATGCGGCTGCCGACCCACTGGATCATCTCGCCGCTTTCATAACAGGGCACCAGCGTGCCGTCGTGATCCACCGCGTAGAAGTAATACTGCTTGGTGTCGTCGTCCCACACGCGGGTATAGAGGATCAGATGCGCGCCGTTGGTCACGCTCGCGGTATCGGCCAGACTGACCTTGGCGGCGGAATAGACCACAAAGTCCTCGTCGGACAGCTCCGAGAGCTCCGCCAGGCTCAGCCATTCGTTGGCGTTGGATTTGGCCGCGCCGCCGAAGCCGCCGGAGGCGAGATGCGCGATGGCGTTGTCGTCCACACTCAGACGGATCCTGCCCGCGTAGGTCCCCTCGCCGGGGCTGAGCTTGAAGGCGCTGGCCTGCTCGGCGTCGGTGAGACTCAGTTCCGTGCCCTCCAGGCGCAGATAGCGCGTCTCGCCGCCGCTCTCGGTGGACAGGCGGTAGTCGTCCTCGCCCATGGCTTCAAAGCGGAAGATGCTGATCTCGCTGTCGCGGGCCACATACAGCCGCTCGTCCCGGGCCAGGGGGTTGACGCGAATAATGAGCGAGCGCTCGGCCAGAGTGGCGGCGTTCTTTTCCTCCGCCGTCAGCGCCCAGCCGTAGGCGCCTCCGCTGTTGACCATCAGACCAAAGCTGCGGCCGTCCATGTCGTAGGGATCCTCCGGGATGGTCACGGCGTAGGTCAGACGCACGCGGCAGTCGCTGTTTTTCGCGTTCCAGAACTTAAAGCCGTCGTTGCCGCCTGAGTAGTTCAGCCAGGCATTGGCGGCCGCGTCCTTCAGATAGAAGACGCCCTCGGCCTCTTCCGCCAGCAGCAGCGTCCTGCCTTCGGCGGTAAACTCCGCGAAGGAATCGGACGTGCGGCTGAGATAGCGCTTTTCGCCCTCGGCTGTGAGGGTGTAGAGGTAATAGCCCTCCCCCTCCGGCTCGAAGTACCAGCGCGCCGCCGAGGCCATATCGCCCGAGCCGGTGCGCGCAACCACGCGCTTTGCGGTCAGTGTGTCGCGGAAATAGCAGTTGCCCTTGCTGCACTGGATGGACAGGTAAAAGGCGTTGTCAGCGCAGGCCCCGGCCAGCTCCGCGGCGTCGGAAACGCTGCGCTCGTCCCCGGAGAAGGGCTCCGGTCCGCTGACGATGCTGTAAACGGAGAAGCCCGCCGTCTCAAAGGAGACGGTGCCGCCCTCGGCGGTGGAGGTCAGCAGCTCCACCTCGTCGCCGAAGTGCAGGACGGAGAAGCTCTTGCTCTCGTCGGCGTCCAGCAGCTCGATGGACACGCTGACGGGCCTGTCTGGGGTCAGGTGTTCGCCCGCGGCGTCCACGACGGCAATGTCGAAGAGCCGGGCGTAGGCAAAGGAAGCGGCGGACAGGGCCACGGCGCTGCGGTTGAGGTATTCCTCATACTCCGCGCTGTCCACTCTCAGCTCCCGCACCTCCAGGTCAGCGCCGGCAGGGAACTCGCGTCCCTCCTCATAGCTGACGGAGACCAGGTAGCTCGTGCCGTCCCCGGCGGTGATGATCTTGCGGATCGTGCGGGTGAAGGAGTAGACCGAGAAGCCCTCGGCCACAAAGGTGATCCAGCCGTCCACCGGCACCACCACGGCCACGAGAACGCTCTCGCCGTCGTCGGAGGTGTGGTAGACGTTCACGCTGTCCAGACTCAGGAAGGCTTCGTCGTACAGATGCACGACCACGCCCTCGCCGGTGGGCTGCCAGGCGTCCTCGCCGCTCTGGCTCTCCTCGTCGGCGTAAACGGAAATATCATAGGCTGCGAGCATTTCCTCACCCTCGGCGGCCTCGGCCTCGGCGGGGGTCACGTCCACATAGCCGTCCACCGGCAGCAGACCGGTGAGATACAGCGTCTCCATGGCGCGCAGCGGGTCGGTTTCGGTGTACAGGCGCTCGCCCTCCCGATCGGTCAGGCGGATCAGCGCCACGCCCACGGCGGAAGCGCTCAGCGGCAGCTCCACGCTCTCGTCGCTCTGCAGGTTCTGGGCCAGGCACTGGCCCAGCGCCCCGTCTGCGCCCAGCGCGTAAAGGGACAGGGTCTCGCCCTCCTCCGCGGCGCGGCGCAGTGACGCGCTCATGGTCAGGGAGCAGCGTCCCTCCGCCATGCCGCTGACAAGCCAGACCTCCACGACCTCGCTTCCGGCGGCGCCGGAGGCCTTGTCGGTGTATTGCAGCGAGCAGTACAGCGCCTTGTCGATGCTGCCCTCCACGCGGACGGACAGGCGGCTGACGCCGCGGCGCTGGAAATAGATGCTCTCATAGCTCTCCGAAGCCGGTTCGACCGTCTCCGGCGTTTGTACTTCTTCCTCAGCCGGCGTCTGAGCCTCGGCGGTTTCGTCTTTGGTTTCTGCTTCGGCTTCCGGCGCGATTTCTTCCGCCTCCGCTTCGCTGCCTTCGGTCTCCGGCGCGGCGCTTTCTTCGCCCTCAACCTCCTCCGGCGCGGTTTCGGCCGCTTCGGCCGCTTTTCCGGCCGGTGGCAGAGCGCCGTTGCTGAGCGCGTAAAGCACCAGCAGCTCGCTCTGCGGCGCGACGGCAAAGCGCAGACTGTCTTCCCCGACGCTCTCCGTTTCAGCCTCGCGCCCCTGGCGGTCGGTGATCAGATGCAGCTGCTCCCCCGCTTCCAGACTGCGGCGGATCTCCTCGCCGCTGAAGGTGGCGAGCACAGGCTGCTCGATGACGGCGGCGCCGTCCAGACGCAGCGCGGCACGGTACAGCTCCCGGGCGTCGTCGCCCGTCAACTCCTCGTCGGTTTCTGCAAGGCTCAGAACGCTCTCGTCGCTCCAGTCCCCCTCCAGGGTCAGCTCCAGACCATCGCGCAGCGCAAACTCGCGGTGTGGCCGCTCCTCGTCCTGCTGCTCGTCAAGCTGGGGCAGGGCCGTCTCCGCGGCGGGCTCCGTCGCCTGCCCGGACGCCTCCGGCTCCCCGGCTGGCTCGTCGGTGGGGGCGGGGCTGTCCTCCGGCTCCCCAACGGGCTCCCGGCTCTGTTCGTCTGCGCTCTCCGGCTCGGGGGTGGCGACGGCCTCGTTATCCGATTCGTTCAACGGCTCCGTACTTTCGGAAGGTGCCGGCGTCTCGGCTGCGGGTATGGCACTCTCCTCCGCGGCGGGAGCGGCGGCGTTTTCCTCGCCCTCGCCCTCAGTCGGCTCGTCAACGCCGGCCAGAGGCACCTCTCCCTCCTCGACGGTTTCCAGATCGGCGCTGCTGCGGATGCTGTTCCCGTCAACAGTGCCGGGTGCGGCGCAGGCGGAGAGCAGCAACGCCAGGAGCAGCAGAAAGCTCAGGACTTTCCTGTACTGATTCAAGCGTCTGGCCCTCCTTTCGCGACGTGATGGGAATAGCCAACGGAAATCGTTGATTCCGTCGGATCAGAAATCTGCTTTAGCTATCTACTATACGCCCCGCACGGTCAACAAAGCCGTCAAAGATCGCTGCTTTGCTGTGCATGCTGTCCGGGCGATCGGTATTCATACTGATTCAATTTGAAGTATAGGACAAAACACGTGTTTTTTCAAGTGTTTCCGGCCTTTTTTCAGTTTGTTGGCCGTCCCCTTGAAGAGGCGGAACAAGCGGCGTTTTTCTTGTCGCACTGAGCGAAGCGGAGACGCGCGCCTGCTTTTCGGCCCCCTTCTTCGTTTCGCTCAAGGCGGTAAGATTTGGGGGCTGCCGCGTTTTGGGCGGCAGCCCCGTTGTCATTGTGTGATGGGTTTTTGCGTTTGGCGGATCAGGCCTCTTCCTCGGCGGCCTTGCGCTTGCGGCTCAGGACAAAGAGGACGATACCGGCGGAGAGCATCAGGGCGTAAGGAGCGATGCGGAGCACCACACCGGTCGGGGAGATC
>ONSQ01000039.1 GCA_900320465.1 uncultured Eubacteriales bacterium | reverse complement strand
ACGCGCTTATTGTATTTGATTTAACGCCGTTTTTCCCGCCGCTTGCGCGGCAACCGAAAACATGGCGGATTATACCATAAGGCGGCCTTATGGTATAAGAAAACACGCCGCTGCGCACCCTTTGCACAGCGGTAATCTTGCTGTTTGGGACAAAAGACGTATGAAAAAATATCTGGGCATCACAACTGTCAAGGTTTTTATCTTCGACCTGCTGTTCACCGTCGTCGGTACCGCGCTGGTGGGCTTCGGCCTGTCCATCTTTACGGTACCCAACGACATCGCCCCCGGCGGCGTGTCCGGTCTGGCCACGGCGCTGGCCTTCGTCACGCCCATCCGCGTCAGCGTCTGGACGCTGCTGATGAACGTGCCGCTGATGATCGCCGCCTGGCGGCGGCTGGGGCCGCGTGCCATCTTTTATACGCTGCTGGCCACGCTGCTGCTGTCGGCCTTTATCGAAATCGGCACCCGGTATCTGCCCATTTATACCAGCAACGTGCTGGTGGCCTCGCTGCTGGGCGGCGTGGCCACGGGCCTGGGCATGGGGACGCTGTTTGTGCGCGGCATCTCCACCGGCGGCACCGATCTGCTGGCGCTGATTTTGAAAAAGCTGCTGCCCAACGTGCCCACGGGCACGCTGCTGATGTTCGTGGACGTGACCGTCGTGGGCATCGCCACGCTGATCTTCCGCGATTTTGACGTGGCGATCTACTCCTCCATCACGATCTACGTCTGCTCCAAAGTCATCGACACCATCACCCAGGGCGTGGATTACGCCAAGGTGATCTATACCGTCACCCAGCACGGCGACCAGGTGGTGCGCGCCCTCAACGAGCAGACCGACCGGGGCTCGACCCTGATCCCCGCCGTGGGCGGCTACACCGGGGAGGAGAAGCAGATCGTCATGACCATCACCCGCCGCAGCGTGGTGGCTCAGACCCTGCGCATCATCCGCATGACCGATCCCAAGGCCTTCACCTTCGTCATGGACTCCACCGAAGTCCACGGCGAGGGCTTCCGGGCCGACTAGATTCTAGTTCTTTGTCCCAATCCTTTGCTGATAGAAACTAGAAACTAGACACTAGATACTAGAAACTAACAAAAAACCCGCTCCTTTCAGGAGCGGGTTTTTTGTTATCGGATGTCCTCGATCACGCGGCTGGGGGCCTTTTCCAGGATCTCCGGATGCTGGAAGATGTAGCGGAAGGCCTGGAGGAACTGGGCAAAATAGTGGCCGTCGGCAATGCGCTCGTCCAAGACAAACTTGCAGTCGATGTACTTGTTGTCCACCACCTTGCCGTGGCGGTCGATCTCATAGGCGTGTCGTTTGGCGCCAAAGGCGATGAACACCGGCAGCGTGCCGAAGTTGTAGATGTGGTGGAACACCGGCCCGATGCGCAGCGAGCCCAGGTCGGTGATGATCATCGAGCCGTGGAAGGGGCTGGCCTCGATCAGCGACTCGGGGATCAGACCGAAGTAGTCCAGCATGCGCAGGAACGCGATGATGAAGCGCAGCAGGAAGCGCGGCGCCTTGGTCAGCGCCTCGGCCACTTCCTCGGTGTTGTTGTCGTCGTCGGTGGTCTTGATCTCCTCGATCTTCTCGTTCATCTTGCGATAGACGTCGAAGATGGTGTCGGTGGGCTCGAAATGGACCTTGATCGTGGTCTCGGTGGCGTCCAGAGACAGGGCGCGCTTGACCGTCATGACGACAGTGATGTCGTCGTGGGCGTAAATGCGCCGGCCCGCCACAAAGCGGTTGATGCCCGGCAGCATGGACAGGCAGCGGATGTGGGTCGCGATCAGGAAATGCAGCATGCCGATGCCCTTGTAGCCGTCCACCCGCAGACGGCGCAGCGCCCGGTCCACCTCGGTGATCTCAAAGCTCTCATCATAAAAGATGTGGGCGTCGTTGCGTGTAGGCATGATGTAGGGAATGAACTTGCTGAAGGCCGGAAGCGAACGCAGCAGACGGCCGTCCCGTCTGTCGCCCGCGCGGCGTCTTGATTTGGCCATGGCTAAGCCTCCTCGAATGCTTTTATTATTTTAAGGATCTCCTGTATGATACACGAAATCCGTCGCTTTTACAAGGTATACTGTATTTTTTCCCGCTTGTCAACTTAATCTTTGGCGCGGTGGGCGCGCAGCTGCTCCAAAAAGCGGTAGGGCACGTTCAATCCGCCCTTGCCGTCGCCGATGCGGATGTCCGGCTTGTTGGTGCCGTGGAAGTCGCTGCCGCCGGTCTTGAGAAGGCCGTATTCCTCCGCCAGCGCTTCCAGATAGAGGCTCATGGCCGCGTCATAGCCGGAGTAGCGGCACTCCATGCCCTCCAGGCCGCTGGCCATGCAGTGCTCGATCAGATCCCGCAGCCCCGCGTCGTCAAAGCGGTACTGGAAGGGATGGGCGATCACGGCGGTGCCGCCGGCGGCGCGGATGATTTCGATGGAGCGCTCGATGGACAGGAAGTTGCGGCCCTGGTAGTACTTGCGGCCCTTTTCCACATAGCGGTCAAAGGCGTCGTTCATGTCCCGGGCCAGGCCACGCTCGATGAGGATCTCGGCAAAATGGGGGCGGCCGATCACCTCGCCGAAGCGCTCTCGCATATAGTCGTAGGTGATGTCGATGCCGTCGTCGCGCATCAGCTGGCACATTTTTGCGTTGCGCTCGTCCCGGTCGCGGACGATCCAGTCCAGCACCTCCCGCAGCGCGGGGGCCTCGGGATCGATGTAATAGCCCAGAATATGCACGGCGCGGCCGTATTTGGTGCTGATCTCGATGCCGGGGACCACCTCCAGCCCCAGCCGCCGGCCCTCCGCCGCAGCGCGCGCGTAGCCCGCGGCCGTGTCATGGTCGGTGATGGCGATGGCGCCAAGGCCCATGTCCGCCGCGGCGCGCACCACCTCTTCGGGCGTGGCGGTGCCGTCGGAGGCGGTGGTGTGGATGTGAAGGTCGATTCTCTTTGTCTGCTCTTCCATGCTTACCCCCGGATCGTGTCTAAAAAGGCGTTTGCTTTGCGATAGATGCTCTCGGCGCGCTCGCCGATGAAGAATTCGCCCCGCTCGTAGAGCACGCGGCCCGCCACCATGGTCAGGCGCACGTTTTCCTTGGAGCCGGCGTAGACGATGTTTTTGATGATGTTGTTCTCCGGCTGCATGTTGGGCCTTTTCAGATCCAGCACCACCAGGTCGGCCTGCTTGCCGGGGGCGATGTCGTCGCAGTCGGCAAGACCCATGGCGCGGGCGCCGCCCACACAGGCCATTTCCAGCACATCCTCCGCCGGACAGGCCGCCGCGTCGCCGGTGACGAGCTTTTGCAGCGCCGAGACCAGATACATCTCGCGGAACATGTCCAGAGCGTTGTTGCTGCCGGCTCCGTCGGTGCCGATGGCCAGCCCCACCCCGGCGCGCGCGAGCGCGCAGATGGGCGCCACGCCGCTGGCAAGCTTCAGATTCGAAGCCGGGTTCGTCACGGCCCAGAGCTTTTTCGACGCGAAGAGGGCGATGTCCTCGTCGCTCATATAGTTGCAGTGAAAGCCGCCGCCGCCGTAGCGGAAGAAGCCGATGCGGTCCAGCAGCTGGGGCGGCGTGAGACCGTAGCGCTCCACGCAGCCGTCCACCTCCGCCTTCGTCTCGCACAGGTGGGTGAAGCAGGGGGCCCGGTATTTCTCCGCCAGTGACACCAGGTACTCCATGCGCTCCATGCAGGTGGTGTACTCGGCGTGGATGCCGAGCATATAGCTCACCAGCGGATGGAGGGCGTTGAATCTCAGATACTCCCGCTCGATGTTTTCCACGTCCGCGTCGAAGTTGTTCAGCCCCGAGCAGATCACCGTGCGGAAGCCGCTGTCAATGTTGGCCTGGGCGTAGGCGTCGTTTTTGACGTACATGTCAAAGCTGGCGGTGATGCCGGAGGAGAGGTATTCCAGGATGCCCAGGCGGGTCAGATCATAGACCGCCTCCGGCGTCAGCCGGGCCTCGTTTGGCCAGACCTGCTCGCTGAGCCACTTGTCCAGGGGCATGTCGTCCGCCAGCGAGCGCAGAAAGACCATGGCGGTGTGGGTGTGGGCGTCCTTGAAGCCGGGCAGCAGCACATCGCCGTCCAGATCGATCTCCCGCTCAAAGGCGGGGGCGTCGGCCTGCTCCGGGCCCACGCGGACGATGACGTCGCCCTCGACCCAGACCTCGTCGGCCGTCAGATGCGCGCCGCCCTCAAAGCGGAGCGTTTTTCCGTTGTAAAAGCGAATCATGGCGTAGTTGTCTCCGCACTCTAAAAACTAAACCCTGGCGCAGATCTCGTCGTGGGCGGCGAGCTCGGCGGCGTCGTCCAGGGGCTGCAGCTCCGCGCGGCCGTACTTGCGTTCCAGCGCGGTGGCAAGCAGCAGATCGGCGAAGGCCGGGTTCTTGGGCAGCATGGGCCCGTGGCTGTAGGTGCCGAAGACGTTTTTCCAGTGGGCGCCCTCGGTGCCGTCTTCGCCGTTGTTGCCGCGGCCGGCCAGCACGGTGCCCAGCGGCCGGAGGGACGGGCCCAGGCGGGTCTTGCCGCTGTGGTTTTCAAAGCCCACCACTACGCTGCCGCCCGCCTCGGGGGTGCAGCGGAATTTGTAGTTGCCGATCATGCGCTCTTTGGCGCCGACGGTGACCAGGTCCAGCAGCCCGATAAAGTCGCAGCGCTTGCCGTCGAAGGTCTCGTAGTAGTGGCCCATCATCTGGTAGCCGCCGCAGATCGTCAGAAAGACCACGCCGTCGTTGGCCGCGGCGCAGATCTCGCGGCTGCGGCCCCGGTGCAGATCCTCCAGCAGCACCTGCTGCTCGAAGTCCTGGCCGCCGCCGATGAACACCAGGTCAAAGCCCGACAGCGACGTCGGCGAGCCGATGGGCAGGCGCGCGACGGAGACGTCGATGCCGCGCCAGGCCAGCCGCTTTTGCAGGCACAGGATGTTCCCGCCGTCGCCGTAGAGGTTCAGCACGTCCGGGTACAGATGGCAGATGTTCAGTTCCATGCTCTCGCCTCCTTTATTCCCAGAACTCGGCGCCGCCGCAGTGCCGGATCATGACGCTGCGCAGCTCCAGCATGGCGGTGTAGGTGGGCATCAGACAGATATCGGTTTCCAGCCCCTCCAGCGAGGAGACCAGCGCTTCATAGTCGCGCTCGACGGTGATGTTCTCGTCGGGAATGCCGGCGTATTTCAGACGCACGCGCATGTCCTGGGCCCGGTCGCCGGAGACGATGACCTTTTCGATGCGCCCGGCGATGGCGTTGAGACGCTCGAACTCCGCATCCCAGATCCAGGAGATGTCCGTGCCGTCGGCCCCGCGGTCGTTGAGGAAGATGGCCAGCACAAAGCGGTTGTGCAGGTTTTCCAGATAGTCGATGACCTGGTTGCAGCCCGCCGGGTTTTTCACCAGCATCATGCGCACGTCGGCCTTGCCCAGCCGGAAGGCCTCCATCCGGCCGAAGCCGCACTGGAACGAGGCCAGGGCCTGCACGGCGCAGCGCTCGTCCACGCCGCTCTCCATGGCCGCCGCCAGGGCGCCTACGGCGTTGTAGACGTTGTAGAGGGCGGGGAGATTGATGTCGATCACGCGCTTCTCGCCCCGGATGGAGATGGCGGCGGTGGTGCCGTTGGAGCGCTGCTCGATCACGTCGGTGACCGCGTAATCGGCGCTGTGGCGCGCATAGCCGCACTTGGGGCAGCGGAAGCCGCCCAGGTGGCCGTAGCTGATATAGTCGTAGCTGTACTCGGTCTTGCAGCGGATGCAGTGGGTGGCGTCGGACAGCGCGGGCTTCTCGCGGGAGGGCACGGCCCCCTTGTCCAGCCCGAAGTAAACCGCCCGGTTGGGCAGACTGAGCGCAAGCGAGGAGCACAGCGAGCAGTCCGCGTTCAGGCACAGCGCGGCCTCCGGCACGCTCTGGAGCGCGGTGCGGATGTTGCCCAGGGTGTGGGTGACCTCGCCGTAGCGATCCAGCTGGTCGCGGAAGAGGTTGGTAACCACCACGATCCGGGGCTTGAGCTGGGGGAAGACCTTGACGGAGGCGGCCTCGTCGCACTCGATGATGGCCCACTCCTTTTTCATCCGGCCGCCCAGCGTGGCGTTCATGACGAATTCGGTGGTGATGCCGCTGAGCAGATTGGCGCCGCTGCGGTTGGCGAAATAGCTGCGCCCGGCCTCGGCAAAGGCCTGCTCGACGATGCGGGCGCTGGTGGTTTTACCGTTGGTGCCGGTGATGACCACGGTTTTGACGTCCTTCGACAGGCGCGCGAGCAGATCGGGGCAGAGCTTGAGCGCCCAGCGCCCCGGCATGGCGGTGCCGCCGCGGTGCAGCAGGCGGGACAGGGCGCGCAGCAGCTTGCACAGAAGGATCGCGAGGATGGCTTTGAAGTTCATATGACGGTCTCCCTTGGTGAGAGTTGGTTCCTTTTAAGTATAGGATAAAGCAATTTATTATATCACTTGTCCGCACCCGCGGCAAGGATTATGTGGCGGCACAAAGAAAAAGGGCTGCGCCGACACCGTCGGCGCAGCCTTTATTACGCTCGCTTATTTTTTGGACTTGATATACTGGTCGATGCTCCTGGCGCCGGCCTTGCCCGCGCCCATGGCCAGGATGACCGTGGCGCTGCCGGTAACGGCGTCGCCGCCGGCAAAGACGCCCTCGCGGGCGGTCACGCCGCCCTCGTCGGCTTCGATGCCGCCCTTCTTGGTGAAGGTCAGACCCTGGGTGGTGTTGCGGATCAGCGGGTTGGGGCTGGTGCCGATGGCGATGACCACGGTGTCCACATCCAGCACCCAGTTGCTGCCCTCGATGGCGACGGGCTTTCTTCTGCCCTTCTCGTCGGGCTCGCCCAGCTCCTGGCGCACCAGCTCGATGCCGGTGACGTGGCCGTCCTCGCCGCCGTGGATGGCGACCGGGTTGTTGAGCAGATTGAACTCGATGCCCTCGGCCTCGGCATGCTCCACCTCTTCCTTACGGGCGGGCAGCTCGTCGCGGCCGCGGCGGTAGCAGATGTACACATGCTCGGCGCCCAGACGCTTGGCCACTCTCGCCGCGTCCATGGCCACGTTGCCCGCGCCCACGACCGCCACGCGGCCGAAGTGCTTGATGGGCGTGTCATAGTCGTCGCGGTAGGCCTTCATCAGGTTGACGCGGGTTAAGAGCTCGTTGGCGGAGTAAACGCCCAGCAGATTCTCGCCGGGGATGTGCAGGAACTGGGGCAGGCCCGCGCCGGAGCCGATGAACACAGCCTCGAAGCCGTCTTCAAACAGCTCGTCCACGGTCTCGGACTTGCCGACGATGGCGTTGTTGACGATCTTGACGCCCATGGCCTTGAGGTTGTCGATCTCGGCGGCCACGATCTCCTTGGGCAGACGGAACTGGGGGATGCCGTAGACCAGCACGCCGCCGGACTTGTGGAAGGCCTCGAAGATCGTCACGTCATAGCCCATCTTGCGCAGGTCGCCCGCGCAGGTCAGACCCGCAGGGCCCGAGCCCACGATGGCCACCCGGTGCCCGTTGGACTCCGGCGCCTCGACCCTGACCTTCTTTTTCTTGCTCATGTGATAGTCGGCCACAAAACGCTCCAGACGGCCGATGCCCACGCTCTCGCCCTTGATGGCGCGGACGCACTTGCTCTCGCACTGCTTCTCCTGGGGGCAGACGCGACCGCAGACCGCGGGCAGGGAGTTGGTGGAGGTGATGATCTCATAGGCCGCGTCAAAGTCGCCCTCGGCGACCTTGGCGATGAACTCCGGGATGCGGACGCTGACCGGGCAGCCGGTGCGGCAGCGGGGCTCGCGGCAGTTGAGGCAGCGCTTGGCCTCGTCGATGGCGGCCTCGGCGCTGTAGCCCAGGGCGACCTCGTCAAAATTGCCGGCGCGGACGATGGGGTCCTGCTCGGGCATGGGGTTCTTTTCCATCTTCATGTTAGCCATTTCTCTTCCCTCCCGTCATGTTGCAGATATGCTTCGACGCCTCGTCCTGCTCATCCTTGTAGAAGGCGGCGCGCTTGAGCAGACTGTCAAAGTCCACCTCGTGGGCGTCAAAGTCCGGCCCGTCGACGCAGGCGAACTTGGTCTCGCCGCCGACGATGACGCGGCAGCCGCCGCACATGCCGGTGCCGTCCACCATGATGGGGTCCAGCGAGATGATGGTCTTGATGCCGTAGGGGCGGGTGACGTCCGCCAGGAACTTCATCATGATGTCCGGGCCGATGGCGATGACCCGGTCAAACTGGGGCTTGCCCTCGGCGATGTTGGCGTCGATCTCCTGCTTGAGGAAGACCGTGGTAAAGCCCTTTTCACCGTAGGTGCCGTCGTCGGTGCACATGATCAGCTTGTCCGACGCGGCCTTGAGCTCCTCCTTGAGGATCACGATGTCCGCGCTGCGGAAGCCGCCGATGAAGGTGACCTCGATGCCTCTCTCATGCATCTCCTTGGCGATGGGGTAGGCAATGGCGCAGCCCACGCCGCCGCCGACCACGCAGACCTTCTTCAGACCCTCCATCTCGGTGGCCTTGCCCAGCGGGCCGACGATGTCGGTGATGTAATCGCCCTCGGCCACGGTGTGCAGCATCTTTGTGGTGCGGCCCGCAGCCTGCACCATGACGGTGACGGTGCCCTTCTCGCGGTCATAGCCCGCGACGGAGACGGGGACGCGCTCTCCCTGCTCGTCCAGACGGAAGATCACAAACTGACCCGCCTGGGCGTGGCGCGCGATCAGCGGCGCCTCGATCTCAAAGAGACAAATGGTTTTTGCGTCGTTGAGAAAACGCTTGGTTACGACTTTGTACATGCTTCCACCTCTTATTTTGATTTTTCTTGTTTTCGTATCAGACCAGCTTCTCCATCTCGTCGAGCAGCTCGCCGAAGAGGGCGAGAGCCGCGTTGACGGGCTCGGGCGTGGACATGTCCACACCGGCGATCTTCAGGAGACTGATGGGATCGGTGCTGCTGCCGCCGGAGAGGAACTTCTTGTAGTCGGCCACCGCGCTCTCGCCCTCGGTGAGGATGCGGTTGGCCAACGCCACCGCCGCGGAAAAGCCCGTGGCATACTGGAACACATAGTAGTTGTAGAAGAAGTGCGGGATGCGCGTCCACTCCAGCGAGATCTCCTCGTCCGAGACCATGTCGGGTCCGAAGTACTGCCGGTTGAGCGCCAGATACTTGTCGCACAGCGCCTGGGCCGTCAGCGTCTCGCCGCTCTCCGCCATGCGGCCCATCATCAACTCGAACTCGGCAAACATCGTCTGGCGGTAGACCGTGGACTTGAAGGAGTCCAGGAAGTGGTTGATGAGATAGGCCCGCTCGGTGGGGTCGGTGGTCTTGTTCAGCAGATGCCGCACCAGCAGCACCTCGTTGCAGGTGGAGGCCACCTCCGCCACAAAGATCACATAGCCGCTGGTGTTCACCGGCTGGTAATGGGTGCTGTGCCAGCTGTGCAGGGCGTGGCCCATCTCATGGGCCAGGGTGAACATGGAGTCCAGCGTGTCCTTGTGGTTCAGAAGCACGTAGGGATGAGGGCGCGCGCCGCCGGTGGAATAGGCGCCGCCGCGCTTGCCCTCGTTTTCATACACGTCCAGCCAGCGGTGCTCAAAACCCTCGCGCAGCAGATCGGTGTAGTCCTTGCCCATGACGCCCAGCGCCTCGATCACCGTGGCCTTGGCCTCGTCGATGCCGATCTTGCGGGTGGCGCCGGCCACCAGCGGGGTGTACACGTCGTACATGTGCAGCTCGTCCACGCCCAGCAGACGCTTGCGCAGCGTCACATACCGGTGCATCTTGTCCAGATTGCCGTGGACGGCCTCGATCAGGTTCAGATAGACCTCCACCGGGACCTCGGTGTTGTCCAGAGCGGCGGTGAGGGTGTCCGGATACTTCCTGGCGCGGGAGAAGAACAGGCGCTGCTTGAACTCGCCGTTGAGGGTGGCCGCCACCGTGTTGCGGAAGCTGCCCATGCGCTCGTAGTATTTCTCAAAGGCGCTGCGGCGCAGAGCGCGGTCGGTGCTCTCCAGCAGGGGGACGAAGGTGCCGTTGGTCAGCTGGTGGGACTTGCCCTCGCCGTCTGTGGCCTCGTCAAAGCGGATGTCAGCGTTGCGGAAGATGCTGCCGATGCGATCCGGCGTCTCGGCCATCTCCTCCGCCGCGGCCAGCAGCGCCTCGCCCTCGCCGCTGAGGATGTGGGCCTTGCGGCGGCGGATCTGATAGATGCTGCGGCGGTAGGTCTCCAGCTCCGGCTGGGCCACATAGAACAGGTTCAGCCTATCCTCGTCCAGCGCCATGATCTCCGGCGTGGCAAAGGCGCCGGCGCTGGCCACGGCCACATAGGTGGCGTTGGCCTTGCCCACCATGTCCTGGTAAAAGCCGTTGGAGGTGTCGGAGTCGGACGAGCAGCTGGCGTAGGTGTGCAGCGGGTGCAGCCGCACGCGGATCTCGTCCTGGAGCCGGAAGAACTCCAGAAGCGTCTCGGCGCTCTCGCCGAGGCGGCCGCGGAAGGCGGCGACGCGCGCGGGCATTTCCTTGAGCGCTTCATATTCCGCGTTCCAGGCCTCGTCGCTGGGGAACATGTCCCGCAGGTCCCAGGTATATTCTTCTGCGATCTCTTCCCGCTTGGGGATGCGGTTGTCTGCCATAGACAGTCCTCCTTGGAAGTATTATTTTTTTCACAATATTATAACATCCTTTCGGTCTGAATACAATCAAATCATGCAAGCTTTCGCAGGGAGGATGACAAAATGGCACTGGTGATTGCGCGCGCGTCGGATACGGTGGGGTCGCTTGCCCGGCGCTTTTCCGTGTCGGAGCAGGAACTGAGGGAGAGCAACGGTCTGTCCGATCCCCAACGGCTGACGGAGGGGCTGGCGCTGTGGGTGCCCCTGGGCGAGAACGAGGGAGGCCCGGAACGGCTGATACAGCTGTGCGCCTTTCCCACGCTGCGCCCCGACGAGGCCCGGCCCTGGCTGGAGAGCGGCAGCACGCTGGCCCTGTTTGCCGGGCGGCTGGGGCCGGGCGGTGCGCTGCTTCCTTGCGCCGACAGGGCCCTGTTCGACGAGGCGCGGCGCGCACACTGCGCGCCCTTGCTGTGCCTGAGCAACCTGGACGAGCGCGGGACCTTTTCGGCGGAGCTTGCCCACGTTCTGCTGGCAAAGACTGACGCCTGGGACGCGCTGTGGGAAAATCTTCAGCGGCTGCTGGCGGAATGGGGCTGCGGGGGACTGCTGCTGCACATGCAGCTGCTCCATCCCTTTGACCGGGAGGCCTTCTGCGCCTTTGTCCACCATCTTGCCGCAAAACTCCACGGGAGCGGGCGCGCCCTCCTTGTAGCCCTGGCGCCGCGGGAGAGCGAGCAGGACCCCGACCCGGCGTGCGCTTTCCAGGACTATGCCCGGCTTGGCCGGGACGCGGACTGGGTGGCGGTGCTGAGCTACGACTGGGGCCACGCCTGCAGCGCGCCGCAGCCGATCTCGCCTCTGGACCGGGTGCGCTCGGCGATGCGCTGCGCTGCCCGGGAGGTGCCGCTCCGGAAGCTGCTGCTGGGGCTGTCCAACTACGCCTACGACTGGACGCTGCCCCACCGCAGCGCCGGCCCGGCGCGGCTGATGACCACCGCCGCGGCGATGAATCTGGCCGTCTCCCGGGGCGTGCCGGTCGTCTATGATGCGCCCTCGGCCGCCTCGCGCTTCGAATATACCGACGCCGACCACCGGCGCCACCGGGTGTGGTTCGAGGATCTGCGCAGCGTGTGGGCGCGCCTGTCGCTGGTGGAGGAGCTGGGACTGGGCGGCGTCAGCCTGTGGACGGCCAACTTCCCCAACCCCATGCTTCTGGCGGCCCTGCGGGAGCGTTTCACGCCGCTGCGGCTGCTTTGAGATAAAAAATCCGGAAATACATGACGTATTTCCGGATTTCTTCTGTACAATATCAGCTTTTGCGGCAGAGCGCGGTCATTCGCCGCGGATCAGATCGGCCTTTTCCAGAATGAACTGGCGCAGCCAGTCGCCCGCCTCCTCGTTTTTCAGCGCGAAGTCGATGGTGGCCTCCAGGTAGCCCTTCAGGTTGCCGGTGTCGTAGCGGCGGCCCTCAAAGTCCACGGCGCACATCTTCTCGCGGTGGCACAGCTCCTTCATGCCGTCGGTCAGCTGGATCTCGTTGTTGCGGCCGGGGGCGGTGTGCTCGAGAATGTCGAAAATCGCGGGGGTCAGCACATAGCGGCCCAGGATCGCGTAGTCCGAAAGCTTTTCCTCCAGCGTTGGCTTTTCGTTCATGTCGCTGATGCGGTAGACCCGGTCGGACAGCTGCTCCTCCAGCTTGACCGAGGAGTACTTGACGATCAGCTCGTCCGGCACCTGGCGCACGGCCACGGCGCTGCATTCGTTGGCCTCCGCCGCCATGACCAGCTGCTTGAGCACCGGCGTGCGGCTGAGCATGATGTCGTCGCCCAGCAGCACCGCAAAGGGCTCGTTGTTGACAAAATTCAGGGCGCGCCACACCGCATGACCCAGGCCCTTCGTCTCCTTCTGGCGCACGAAGAACACGTCCGCCATGTCCGCCACGGCGCGCACGGTTTTCGCGTCCTCCTCCTTGCCGTCGGCAAGCAGACGCTCCTCCAGGTCGGGGGCGTAGTCGAAGTAATCCTCGATGGGGCCCTTGCCGCGGTTGGTGATGATCAGGATCTCCTCGATGCCAGCGGCGACAGCCTCCTCCACGATGTACTGAATCACAGGCTTGTCCACCAGCGGCAGCATCTCCTTGGGGATGCTCTTGGTGTTGGGCAGCAATCTTGTTCCCAGACCTGCGGCGGGGATGATGGCTTTACGGACCTTCATGATTTGCTCCTTTCACCCCGCCCGTGGCGGGGAGTAATACGGGGATCTTGCGACGGGACGATTTATTGATTCACGCGCCGGACAAAGTCGCCGAAGGCCTTGATCTTCGGCAGCTGGCGCAGCAGCGTGTACCCGATCAGGTACAGAACCGCCAGCTCGCCCAGGCCCACCGTGAGCGCGTTGAAACCGTAGGAGGCGAGGGGGTTGGGAAATTCCTGGAAGCCGTAGCCCCAGGTGAGGACGGCGCCGACGATCACGGCGTTGAACAGCACCGGCATCAGGCAGCCCAGCAGACGGGTCTTCACCGTGTTGCCCTTTTTGCCGAAGTGCGCCGTGCACAGCGCGGCCAGCAGCGTGGCCAGCGAGCCGAACACGATGTCCAGCACACTGCCGGTGAAGAGGTTGGCAAGGATGCAGCCGATCAGCAGACCCCACACGGTGCAGGGCATGAAGAAGGGCAGGACGGTGAGCGCCTCGCTCACACGGAACTGGATGGGGCCGTAGCTGATGGGGGCCAGGACCACCGTCAGAGCGGCGTAGGCGGCGGCGATAATGGCCGCGGTGGCGAGCTTGCGGGAGAGGTTGGCCTTGCGATTGTTCATGTAGGGGTATCCTCCATTTTTTATTTCACAGGGTGTGGAAACCTGTGTTTGCGGAAGTAGTTTCTAGTATCTAGTTTCTAGTTTCTAGTTTCTAGAGACGCGGCGGGGACGCAGCGGACGGGAGACGGGGGAACCGGTGACGATGGGCGCGGCGTGAAAAAGCGCGCGCAGCTCCGCCTCGTTTTCCTCGTAATAGCGCGCCGCCGTCCAGGCGCAGGCGTGGGACACGCCGCACAGGGAGGCGATGGCGGACAGACCGCAGCGCTCACGATACCGGAAATACACCGTGGGCGGCAGAAGCAGCATGGACGCGCCGTGCTTGGCCTCCGCCTCAAAGCGCTCGTAGGTGGCTGCGTCATAGGACTGACGCGCGACGGAAAAGCCCTCGTCCGCGGCGTGGCCAAGCAAAAGGTGCATCAGCTCCTCGGCAAGCGTAAAGCGCATGCGCGCGTTCGACAGCCGGTCGTTGTAGGCGATCGTGCAGCCGCTGCGGCTCTGGAGCGCCACGCCGTCGCTGTTGCCCCAGCAGGCAAAGACCGCGTCGCGCGCCATGCCGCGGCCGGTCAGCTCGCTGAGCGGCAGCAGACGCGCGCCGTACAGCGCGCAGATCCGCTCGATGGGCACGGGAAGCGTCAGCGCGTGGCGGCGTACCAGCTCGTCAGCGAGTTCCGCCACCGCCCGGTCACGCTCCGTCATCATCGCGGAATTCCTCCGGGAAGGCGATTTTCAGCATGGTCAGCATGTCCGCCCGGCGCTCCGGCGACATTTTGCGCCCGGCGCGGGCAATCATATGGATTTCTTCCGGCAGCGGCTCGTCCGCAGCCGTATCGGGGGCGTCGCTCCAGCCGGTCAGCGCGCCGGAGGGCAGACCCAGCGCCGCGGCAAGCGCGTTCAGCCGGTCCAGCGGGATCTTTTCCGTGGTGCCTGTGGCGTAGCGCTGGATCGCGGATTTTGGAATGCCGGTGAGGCGGGACAGCTCGCCATAGCTCAGCTGCCTGGCCTGAATGGCGTCGTAGAGACGCCGTGCAATCTCATTCATAGCTATCACCGAGCGTATCATAGCACGGCTGTCTCAAAAATGCAATATGTATTTCGCATCTTTTGGGTCAACCGTCCCAAAAGTGGGTTGACAAACGCGAGCGGATGTGCTATCATAGAATCGTCCCAAAAATGAAACGAATAGGTGTTGCCATCGCCGGGCTGTGTTTTACCCTCCCGGGAAGTGCAGGAATGGCGGAAGGGGACAAGCCCCTCCCCTACAATGGATAATCGTGGCGTACGGCAGTGACGACCGGGTTTCCCACGTTGTCATTCTGAGGAGCGAAGCGACGAAGAATCTTTTAAGATCCTTCGCGGCGCGAAGTCATGACAATAGGGTGAAAGGCCCTCTTCCGCCGCTAACGCGGTCCCCCCTTCCACCCGGCGCTCGCCTGAAGGCTCGCACCGAAAAGCGGTGCGGCTGCGGAAATTGCGGCTTTGCTTCATCCGCCCCCGGCGGCGCAAAGCCGCAATTCCCCACTGGGGAAGGCTTTGGGGGTGCGGGTTTCTTTTTTTGCCCTGAGCGTCCCAAAAATGGGACAGGCGGGAGGCGCGGCATTTGCGGGCGGGGGTGCGGCATCTGCGGGCGGCAGCGGCGGCGGGGCAGGGGTGGCCGCGTATCTGGACGGAAAGGACGGAGCGGGTTTTGAGAGAGGAAAACTGGGCGGCACTGGCCCAGGAATATATCACGGGCCAGCTGGGGCTCAACGCGCTGGCGGCGAAATACGCCATCCCCCGCTCCACGCTGAAGGATCACGCCGCGCGGGGACGGTGGCAGGAGCGGCGCGAGGCCTATCGGGAGGCCAAGCAGCTGTGCGAGGTGGACCGGGAAAACGAATCCGACGCCCTGCTGCGGGTGACCGAAAAGCTGCTGAGACGCGCCGAGGAGATCGCGGACAACGCCGACGAGATGGGCGCGCGAGAGCTGGGCGAGCTGATGCGGGCGCTCAAGAGCGCCAGCGTGATCCGCCAGACCCACGGCGCGGCCGAGAGCGAGGACGACGAGCAGAGCTGTCTGCGCATCGTGTTCAGCCCGGAGACGGAGGAGGCGGCCCAATGATTCTGAAGCTTCCCCCGCCCTCGGACAAGCAGCGGCGCTTTTTCGCCGAGAAGCACCGGTATGTGGCCTTCGGCGGCGCCCGGGGCGGCGGCAAGAGCTGGGCTGTGCGCGTCAAGGCCGTGCTGCTGTGCGAACACTACCCGGGCATCAAGGTGATGATCGTGCGCAAGACCTACGGCGAGCTGCGCGCCAACCACATCGCGCCGCTGTGCGCCCTTTTGCACACCGAACAGGAAAAAGAGAGGCTTGCCGTGTACAGCGACAGCCGCAAGGAGATCGTCTTCCCCAACGGAAGCAGGATCCTTTTCCGCTACTGCGACACGCTGCGGGACGCCGCCCGCTTTCAGGGCACCGAGGTGGACGTGCTGTTCGTGGACGAGGCCACCCAGCAGAGCGAGGAGCAGATGGACGCCCTCAAGGCCTGCGTGCGCGGGGTCAACGACTTTCCCAAGCGCATCTACTATACCTGCAACCCGGGCGGCGTGGGCCACGGCTGGGTCAAGCGGCTGTTCATCGACAGGGACTTCCGCGCCGACGAAAACGGCGAGGATTATGCCTTTATCCAGAGCCTTGTCACCGATAACAAGGCGCTGATGCGCGCCGACCCCGACTATGTGCGGCAGCTTCAGAGCCTGCCGCCGAAGCTGCGCGAGGCCTGGCTCAACGGGCGCTGGGACATCTGTGAGGGACAGTTCTTCGAGGAGTTCCGCACCCAGCCCGATCTGACCGCGGCAAGAGCGGCGGGCTGCGAGCTGGGCCAGGAGGCGCTCTCCCGCCAGGGACGCTGGACCCACGTGATCGAGCCCATCGACCTCAGCCGCGGCGCCGCCAGGGGCTGGAAGCTGTACCGCTCCTATGACTTCGGCTACGCCAAGCCTTTTTCCTGCGCCTGGTGGGCGGTGGATTACGAGGGCGTGATCTACCGGATCATGGAGCTCTACGGCTGGACAGGAACGCCCAACGAGGGACTGAAATGGACCCCGGAGCGACAGTTTCGCGAGATCGCGCGCATCGAACGGGAGCACCCCTGGCTGAAAGGCCGCAGCATCGGCGGCGTGGCTGACCCGGCGATCTGGGATGCCAGCCGCGGCGAGAGCATCGCCGAAACCGCCGCGCGCTGCGGCGTGTATTTCAGCCCCGGCGACAACAACCGCGTGGCGGGCTGGATGCAGCTGCACTACCGGCTGCAGTTCGACGCCGAGGGCTACGCCAGGATGTACGTGTTCTCCAACTGCCGGGCTCTGATCCGCACGCTGCCGCTGCTGCGCTACGACGAGCGCAGCGGCGAAGATCTGGACAGCAATCAGGAGGACCACGCCGCAGACGAAGCGCGCTACTTCTGCATGTCGCGGCCGGTGGCGGCCCTGCGGGAGAAAACCGAGCCGTCGCTGCTGCGCGACCCGCTGGCGGCGAGCTTTCAACACGGATAATACCGATTGACTTCGCTATCCGATGATCATGATCAACAAGGAGGAGCAACTATGGATGAAACGATGAGCGCGCAGCGCCCGCAGATCCCGCAGATCGAAGAGCTCGCGCGCATCCTGCGGCGCTATAAGGCCGGGAAGGCCCATCTGGAGGGCCGCGTCGTGGCGGCGGAAAACTGGTGGAAGCTGCGCAACGCCGCCGAGGAGAGGGCCGAGAGCAGTCTGGCCGACGGGGGCTTTCGCTCGAAGAGCGGCTGGCTGCACAACGTGATCGTCAGCAAGCACGCCGACGCCATGGAGGCCTATCCGGCGCCGGTGATCCTGCCGCGGGAGCCGGACGACGAGCAGACCGCCCGCACCCTGTCCGCCGTGATCCCCGTGGTGCTGGAGCAGAGCCGCTTTGAGGAGGTCTATTCCGACGCAGTGTGGGCCAAGCTCAAAAGCGGCACCGGCGTGTACAAGGTGGTCTGGGACGCGGACGCGCTGGGCGGACTGGGAGAGATCTCCATCTGCGCGGTGGACGTGCTGAACCTGTTCTGGGAGCCGGGCGTCAAGGATATCCAGGACAGCCGCTATGTGTTCCACACGGCGCTGGCGGACAACGACCTTTTGTGCGAGCGCTATCCCCGGCTGCGGGGGTGTCTGGGAGCCAACAGCTTTTCCCCCACCCGCTTTGTGTACGACGACGCGGCCTCCACCGAGGGCAAGAGCACGGTGGTGGACTGCTACTATAAAAAATGGGAAAGGGGCCGCAGCGTGCTGCACTATCTGAAATTCGTGGGGGACACGCTGCTGTTCTCCAGCGAGGAGGCCGGGGCGCCACTGTACGACCACGGACTGTACCCCTTTGTGTTCGACAGTCTCTTCCCCGTGGAGGGCAGCCCCTGCGGCTATGGCTTTGTGGATCTGTGCAAGAACGCCCAGACCGCCATCGATCTGATGGACAGCGCCTTTATCCGCAACACCATGGTGGGCGCCATGCCGCGCTATTTCAAGCGCCACGACGCCGGGATCAACGAGAGCGAGCTGCTGGATCTGTCCAAGCCCCTGGTGGCGGTGGACGGGAATCTGGGGGACGACGCGCTGAAGATCATCGACTTTCGCCCGCTGAGCGGGAATTACATCGAGTATCAGCGCGCACGCATCAACGAGCTGCGCGAGACCTCCGGCAACACCGAGACGGCCACGGGCAACATCTCCCAGGGCGTGACGGCGGCCTCGGCCATCGCCGCGCTGCAGGAGGCCAGCGGCAAGGGCAGCCGCGACAGCAGCCGCACCTCCTACCGGGCCTACGCCCAGATCGTGGGACTTCTGATCGAGCTGATCCGTCAGTTCTACACCGCGCCGCGCTGCTTTCGCATCCTGGGCCGCAGCGGGGCGCAGGAGTTCGTCAGCATCTCCAACAGCGCCCTGCTGCCCCAGAGCCAGGGGAACCTGGCGGGTACAGCCCTGGGCGAGCGCCTGCCGGTGTTCGATATCGAGGTGAGGGCCGAGAAGGCCTCGGGCTATACGCGGCTGAGCCAGAACGAGCTGGCGCTGCAGTTCTATAACCTGGGCTTCTTCGACCCGTCGCGCAGCGAGCAGAGTCTGCTGTGTCTGGGCATGATGGACTTCGAGGGCCGGGACGAGCTGATGGAAAAGCTGCGCGCGCTGGGGACGGAGCGGCAGCGGCTGCTGTTGTTCCGGGAGCTGGCGCTGGCGCTGACGCGCAAGTACGAGCCGGACAGGGCCGCGGAGCTGGAGAGCGCGGCGCAGGACGCGCAGGCTGGACAGGCGCGGGGCAGGCTGAACCTGTCGGGCGCGCCGGGAGAGAGCGGGCGCGTGGCGGTCTCGCGCGCAAGGGCGCGGCAGGCTTCCCAGCCGGAGGCGGGACGATGATCCGCGCCGTCTACGACCGCAGGGAGCTGTCGCTGCGCCTCAGCGGCCACGCCATGAGCGCCCCGCGCGGGGAGGATCTGGTGTGCGCCGCCGCCTCGATCCTGGCCTTTACGGCGGAGGCGGCGCTGGAGGACGAGGCCGAGCGCTTCTTCCCCCGGGTGATCAAAAAAAGCGGCGAGCTGAGCATCCTGTGCGAGCCCGCCCACGGCGCCCGCAAGGCCTGCCGACGGCTGCTGGACACGCTGTGGTACGGCTTTGAGCTGCTGGCGCGGGAATATCCGGCATATGTGAGAGCGCAAAAGGAGGACTGACATGGCCAATTCGATCAGCGGTCTGAACAAGACCATCAAGACCGCCAACAACAGGAAAATCAAGGATCTGACCCCGGTAAGCACGCTGCCGATGGAGACCGTGCGCGAGCTGCCGCGGCCCCCGGAAAAACAGCCCGCCGTCATCGTGCCGCCCACAGCGCCCGGCGCGCAGCGCACAGTAACCGGCAGCGCCGCCCCGGCGCAGACGACGCAGGCAGCGCCGTCCGGCACCTCCGGCGCCTCGTCGGGGACCGGAAGCGAAAGCGGCGTCTCTGCCCCGAAGAGCACGGTGGAGCCCGTCGACTTTATCGCACCTATGCCGGACGCCCAGGCGGCGCGGCGCTATGAGCAGGCCGCATCGGCGCTGGAGGGGCTGCGGGGGCAGAAGCCGGACTATACCAGCCGCTATGACGACGAGATCACGAGCCTGTACGAGCAGCTGCGGGGCCGGGGACCCTTTCGCTATGACAGCGCCACCGACCCGCTGTATCAGCAGTACGTCCAGGACTACACCCGCCAGGGGCAGATGGCCATGCGCGACACCATGGGCCAGGCCGCGGCGCTGACGGGCGGCTACGGCTCGTCCTACGCCCAGAGCGTGGGACAGCAGCAGTACGACGCCTATCTGCAGCGGCTGGCGGATATCCTGCCCGAGACCTATGGCATGGCGCTGGACGCCTACCGGGCCGAAGGCGAGGGGCTGTCCGACAAGCTCAGGACGGCCCAGACGCTGGAAAAGAGCGACTATGAGCGCTATCTGGACGAGCTGGGGCAGTACAACCGGGAGCTGGATCGGGCGGATGCAGCTGATCGCGGCCGGGTATCAACCCGGCGAGGAGGAGCTGGCGCGAGCCGGGCTGAGCCGGGAGCAGGCCGCTGCGCTGCAGGCGGCGGCCACGGCGGCAGCTTCCGCATCCGCCGGCAACAGAGGCGGCAAGAATTCCTCCCGCAGCACTGCTGCCGCCGCGCCGAAGAGCGGCACGCTGAACAAGGCAACGGACAAAAACAAGACCATTACCGGTTCGCGCAAGCTGCGCTGAGGGACGAGGGGGGATGGCGGGGAAGACGGCGGGAGACGGAGCAAGACCTCATCCACCGCTGCGGCGGTCCCCCTTCCACCTTGCCGCGAATACCATTTCCGGCGCTCGCCTGAAGGCTCGCACCGAAAAGCGGTGCGGCTGCGGAAATTGCGGCTTTGCTTCATCCGCC
>ONSQ01000138.1 GCA_900320465.1 uncultured Eubacteriales bacterium | reverse complement strand
AATGTTAGTACTTGTAGATTGTTTGGTCATATGATACCATAAGACTCACGAGAAGTCAATTTCAACCATCAACTATTTCAGGAGGATCCCGCCATGCAAAAGAAGATTCTTGTTCTCACCGGCAGCGCACGAAAAGAGGGCAACAGCAACCGGATGGCCCGCGCCTTTGTCGCCGCGGCCGAAGCAAAAGGCCACGCGGTGAAGCTCATCGACACCTCGAAGCTGAAGCTCAACTTCTGCCACGCCTGCGAGACCTGCTACAAGACCGGCAAGCCCTGCTCCTTTGACGATGATTTCAACACCATCGCGGAGGATATCCTCGCTGCGGACGCGCTTGTGTTCACCAGCCCCGTGTACTGGTATTCCGTTCCCTCGCAGCTCAAAGCGGTGATTGACAAGATGTTCAGCTTTGTGGTCGGCGGCAAGTCGGAGCAGTTCTTCGGCAAGGAGAGCGCGCTGATCTGCTGCTGCGAGGAGGACGACCCCGCGATTCTCGACGGTGTGCGCATCCCCTTTGAGCGCACCTCCGCGCTGAATCAGTGGACCGTTGTGGGCGAAGTCCTGGTACCAGGCGTGCTGGCCGTGGGCGACATCGACAAGACCGACGGCCTGCAGCGTGCCGCCGCGCTGGCGGATAAGTTCTGATTTTCCGGTCTCATACGCCGCCGAGCTCAGGCTCGGCGGCGTTTTTTTGACGTATGCCGCTGCGTGTGCTATGATAGGGTCATTCAGATCGTCGGAGGGACGCGCCATGGCCTTTGACTTCAAGAAAGAATACCGTGAGTTCTATCTGTCCAAGGACAGTCCGGAAATTGTGACGGTGCCCAGGGTCAACTATATCGCAGTCCGCGGCCGGGGCGACCCCAATGAGGAGGGCGGCGCCTATCAGACGGCTATCGGCGTGCTGTACGCAGTAGCCTATACGTTGAAAATGAGCTACAAGACCGACCACCGGATCGAGGGCTTTTACGAGTATGTGGTCCCTCCGCTGGAGGGCTTCTGGTGGCAGGCGGGCGTTCGCGGCGTGGACTATGCCCGAAAGGATGCCTTTCACTGGATCTCCGTGATCCGTCTGCCGGACTTCGTGACGGAGCAGGATTTCCTCTGGGCCGTGGAGACCGCGTCGGCGAAGAAAAAGCTGGACTGCTCGGCGGCAGAGTTTCTGACCGTGGAGGAGGGCCTGTGCGTGCAGATGATGCACCTCGGCCCCTATGACGATGAGCCGGCGTCTGTGGCGCGGATGGACCGATATCTGGCGGAAAACGGCTACGCCAACGATCTGAGCGACACGCGTCTGCATCATGAGATCTATCTTTCCGATGCACGCAAGACGCCGCCGGAGAAATGGAAAACCGTGATCCGCCACCCGATCCGTGCTCTTTGAGCGGCAGGTGTGTGACAGATCTGTGCTGTTGTGTCGGCTATACTGCGCTCGTCGGCTGGTTAAAGCGCGCTGCCGAAACGATCATACATCACGCCGGAAACGGCTTGAAACAAAGGAGAACAACCCATGAAAAAGATTCGCTTCCTGTCCCTGGCCGCCGTGCTGGTGCTGGCGCTGCTGATGCTCACCGGCTGCGGCAAGTCCACCTTCGCTGTCACGGAAAACACCGAAAAGCGGATGGTGATCACCGCCGAAAACGCGGAAAAAGACGCGTTTTTCATGGTCGGCTCGCTGGAGATCGAGGATGGCGAGCAGGTCTCCATCCAGGCCGATCTGTCCAGGGGCTCCGTCCATGTGGAGCTCATCATTCAGGCCGACGAGCAGAGCATAGACACGCTGCCCGAAGTCGAAGGCAATCAGGTAAGACTGACCGCCCAGATCCTTAAGGGAACGGACATGGTCGGCGGCACCCTGCCGGCCGGCAGCTATCTGGTCCGGGCGACCTGTCTGGAGAAGACCACCGGCACCGTGCTGGTGGAGGTAACGAGCGCCGACTGATACCGCCCCCTCCCCTGTCTTTTATCAACCAACCGCAGTGCAAGCGCCCCGGACGAGCTTCGTCCGGGGCGCTTGCGCTGTCTGGCCAGAAAGCGGGGATCCCTCTGCGCCTTGCAAAGGGATCCCCGTGATCTATTGTTTATAGAGGAAGAGCAACCGCTTCAGCGGCCTTCCCGATGGGAAAAGCTCTTGTAGTACTCCTTGAACAGTTCGGACATTTTCTTCATGACAGACACTCCTTTTCATTTTAAAGATGATGTTTTCTTCCCATTTGAACATGGACCGGATCAGCCCTCGCGGTGAGAGAAGCTTTCA
>ONSQ01000004.1 GCA_900320465.1 uncultured Eubacteriales bacterium | reverse complement strand
GGTCGGAGAAAGCAAAGGCGATGGGGGAGAGCAGAAAGAGCGGGCCCACGTTTTTCAGCCAGAACCACAGCCAGTTCTCCTGTCCGTTGTTCACCCAGTCCCAGTGGAGCCGGAGAAACTGCTCGTTGCCTTCCACAGAATGAAAAGTCCAGAGCAGCAGCTGCGGAACGGCCAGCAGCACGGCGGGAACGCCGAATTTCAACCAATTGCTCAGCGACCTTCGGGAAAAGCGTGCGCGGATCGTGTAGAAAAGCAGCCAGGAGAAGGCCACAAACCCCAGCGACAGATAGGAATGGGTGTGGAGCATCGGAAGAAGACCGCCAATGACGCCCGCAGGCAGAAGACACGAGTCCTCATCGAGAAACAGCGCCCTATACAGCAGCCAGATCGCAGCAAACAGAGCTGCCCAGCCAAAGAGCGTGGCACGCTGAGGCAGCAGCATATCCACGATCACATTGACCCACCGGATCCCCTTATCCGTCAGATTCGTCGGCGTGTGGTAGAAACCGGTAAAAAGCTCGCTGAAGCTGTGGCCTTTGATAAAATACAACAGGCCAAAACCGCCATTGAAAAAGAAAAAGACGAAGGAAAGCGCTGCGGCGCCTTTTTTTCGGCAAAACGCGGTCGCTAAAGCGTAAAATCCGGCAAATACCTGCATCAAGGCAAAAAAAGCCGGCAGCATATAGGCCCAGCGAAGCGGTGTGCCGAGGAGCAGGAGAGATGCGGAAACGCTGTCGCACAGGAAGGGATAGCATAAGCGCTGCCCGGGTAGAATGCTGTACTCCGGCGGGAACTGCCCCTGCTCGGCCAAGGACGTGATGAAGCCCAAATGCATGGCCATGTCGCCGAAGGTGCATTGACCGGTATACAGCGCGCCATTTCTTTCCGGAAGCGTGTGGCTGAGCAGGATGCAGACACAGTAGACAAACAGCGGAAGGCTCAAAGCCAGGAATAGCGCGGCTTTTTTCTTTTCCTCAACAGAAAGATCGACGGATACTTGCCGACGCCGACTCAGCAGACAGCCAAGCAGCAACAGACCGCAGAGTATGCTCAGAACATGGGACTGCAGTGAAAAGCCGAAGAGAAAGGAAAAGGGAACCGGCAGCCACACAGCCAGCAAAGTGCCGCAGACGCTGCCCAGGTAAACGCGCAGGGGAAGACTCGTCGCGCGAAATTGTTTGACGCCAAGCAGGATTCCGATACCCTGCCAGAAGATGAACCATATGATACCGCCCAGAACAAGCCCTCCTTTCCTGAAAGTCTTTACATAGTATAACAGAAAGCACACAAAAAGCCAATGCGACGGGTATAGAAAAATCAATTGCTTGCGCGATGTTGTCGGTCGTGATATGATGACAGAAAATCGGGAGGGATGTTCATGACTGCAGTATTGATCAATGTCGTCACTGTGCTGCTGGGTTCTGTCATGGGCCTGCTGTTCGGCAGCAGGATCAAGGAATCCTACTCACAGGAAATCATGATGGGGATCGCGCTTTGCACCTTTGTCATTGGCGTCCAGAGTGCTATTAAAACAAGCAATATCCTGATCGTCATGGTCTGCATGGTCATCGGGACGGTCATTGGCGTAGCCCTCAAGCTGGATGACAGGATGAACGGCGCCTCAGATCGCATCAAGGAGCGTCTGAAAGGTACGCGCTTTGGCAAAGGGCCATTCGCGGAAGCCTTTATGACCACAACGATGCTTTTCTGCATCGGGACTATGACGGTGATCGGCTCCATTGAAGCAGGACTGAACCACAATTATGATATTCTGATTGCAAAAAGCATCATGGATTTCATCAGCTCGCTCATCTTTTCCGCCGCTCTCGGCGCGGGCGTCATGCTCTCCGCGGTTTCGGTGCTGGTGATCGAGGGCGGCATTGCGCTTCTGGCTTCTGTTGCCTCGCCGATCCTGACTGCTGAGGTGGTGACCGAAATGTCCGCAGTGGGCGGGACGATGTTCATTGGTATGGCCATCAACCTGCTTGGCATCAGCGATAAGCGCATCCGGATCGGAAATATGCTTCCCGGCATTTTTCTGCCGATTCTGTATTTTCCCCTCGCTGCCTGGCTTGGCGGTCTGTTTTAAATGAAACCTGTCCTTATCTTTTCAACGTAAAAAGCGGAGAAATACGATCGTATTTCTCCGCTTTAATACTATTTTGGGAATACCGATTACTTCTTGAAGCTTTCCTTCAGCGCAACGGCGCGGTTGAAAACGAGATGCTCCGGCGTAGCGTCCCTGTTGTCCAGACAGAAGTAGCCCTGACGCATGAACTGGAAGCCTGTGGAGTTCTTGCCTTTTTCCGGCATGGGGATCTCAGAGAGGCATTTCTCCACCTTGCAGCCAGTCAGCACCTTGAGACTATCAGGATTGATATAATCCAGGAAGTTCTTGTCCGGACCGTCGGGATCGGGGTCGGTGAAGAGATAGTCGTATACACGGACCTCGGCGTCAGCACAGTTATTGGCGTCCACCCAATGGATCGTCGCGCCCTTGACCTTGCGTCCGTCGGCGGGATCGCCGCCGCGGCTTTCCGGATCATATTCACAGAAGATTTCTGCGATGTTTCCGTTTTCGTCCTTGCGGCAGCCGGTGGAGGTGACGAGATACGCACCCTTCAGACGGACCTCGAAGCCGGGATACATACGCTTGAACTTCGGCGCGGGGACTTCCATGAAATCGTCTGCTTCGATGAACAAATCGCGGGAGAAGCTGACCTCACGCGTGCCGTCTTCGGGATGCAGGGGATTGTTTTCCACCGAAAGAAGCTCGGTTTTCCCCTCGGGATAATTGGTCACCGTCAGCTTGACGGGATTGAGTACGGCCATGACACGGCGGGCGTTTTCATTCAGATCATCGCGCAGGCAGCTCTCGAGCAGCGCCCAGTCGACTGTGGAGTCGACCTTGGAAACACCGATCTTTTCACAGAACGTGCGGATCGAACGGGAGGTGTAGCCGCGGCGGCGGAGACCGCACAGTGTCGGCATACGGGGATCATCCCAGCCGGAGACGCGCCCCTCTTCAACAAGCTGGCGCAGCTTTCTTTTCGACATGACGGTATAGTTGATGCCGAGACGGGCAAACTCGATCTGACGGGGCTTGATGCCGGGGATCGAGACATTCGAAACGACCCAGTCGTAGAGCGGACGATGCGCTTCATATTCCAGCGAGCAGAGCGAGTGGGTGATGCCCTCAAGCGCGTCCTGGATCGGATGGGCAAAGTCGTACATCGGGAAGATGCACCACTTGGTGCCCTGACGGTGATGCTCGATATACCGGATCCGATAAAGCACCGGGTCGCGCATATTGAAGTTGCCGCTGGCTAGGTCGATCTTGGCGCGCAGGGTGTATCGGCCCTCTTCAAACTCACCGTTTTTCATGCGCTCGAACAGATCCAGACTTTCTTCGATCGGCCGGTCACGCCAGGGACTTACGGCGGGATGAGTGGTATCGCCGCGGTATTCCCGGAACTGGTCGGGGGTCAGCTCGCACACATAGGCCAGTCCCTTGCGGATCAGCTCCAGTGCGTATTCATACGTCTTTTCAAAGTAATCCGAGCCGTAGAAAAAGCGGTCGCCCCAGTCAAAACCCAGCCAGTGAATGTCGTCCTGAATGGCGTCTACATACTCGGTATCTTCTTTGGCGGGGTTGGTGTCATCCATACGCAGGTTGCAGATGCCGCCGAAATGCTCCGCCGTGCTGAAATCAATGGTCAGCGCTTTGCAGTGGCCGATATGAAGATAGCCGTTGGGTTCGGGCGGAAAGCGGGTATGTATCTGCATGCCGTAGCAGCGGTTTCCTTCCTGCAGATCTTCTTTTACGAATTCCTCGATAAAGTTTCTGGTTTCGTCCATCCGGAATTATCTCCTATTTGTAAATTCTTTGCCATTATAACCGATTCTTGTGGCAATTACAACACAAATGTGATAAAGTGAACTCTAAAGGAAGTGATACGGTGAAAGAGAAATACGATGTGATCATCATCGGCGGCAGTATCGCGGGCGTCTCGGCGGCCCTGACGGCCACCAACCGCGGAAAAAGCACGGCGGTGATCACTAACAGTACCGAGAGCAGCAGCCTTTACAAGGCCGAGAAAATCACCAATTATCCCGGCATCCCGGCGGCCACAGGAAAGGAGATCGCAGATATCCTCAACGCTCAGCTTGCCTCCTGCGGCGCCGACGTGATCCAGGGAAGAGCACTCAGCGTCATGCCTATGGGCGACAGCTTTGGCGTGGCCTTTGGCAGCGAGTTCTGTATGGGCGGGGCGGTGATCCTTGCGGCGGGCATCACCCGAGAAAAGCTCTACCCCGGTGAAGGAGAATTTCTCGGCCGCGGCGTGAGCTATTGCGCCACCTGCGACGGTATGCTCTATCGTGGCAAGCGTGTCGCCCTGATCGGCAACAACGAGGAATCCGATCATGATGCCGCTTTCCTGGAGAAGATCGGCTGCACGGTGCTTCGCTTCCGTGACAATGCCCGGTATGAAATCCGCGGCGGAATAAAGGCCGATACGGTTGTGATCGGCGGCACTGAGCATAAAGTCGACGGCGTTTTTATTATCAAAGACACTGTTTCGGTGACCAAGCTTGTCCCGGGGCTGGAATACGCAGAGGGCGGTATCGTGACGGACAGAAAAATGTCCACCAATATCCCGGGCGTGTTCGCCGCGGGTGACTGTACGGGAAAACCGTATCAGCTGGCAAAAGCCGCGGGGGAGGGCAACGTTGCGGCGCTCTCCGCTTGCGAGTATATAGACAAAAAGGAGAAATAATCATGGCAGTTGAACATCTGAACGGCAAGAGCTTTAATGAAACTATCGCCAGCGGCGTTACCATCGTCGATTTCTGGGCCACCTGGTGCGGCCCCTGCAGAATGCAGGCCCCCATTCTGGAGGCATTCGAAGCGGAGATGAGCGGCATTGTCAAGGTCGGCAAGGTCGACGTGGATGAAGAGCCCGAAATCGCCGGCCGCTTCAACATCTTCAATATCCCGACGCTGATCGCCTTCAAGGACGGCGTGGAGATCGCCCGCAATGTGGGCGTGACCGACGTGAACGGGCTGAAAAAGCTCGCCGGTTATTGACAAACAGCCCCGGATATTTTATAATGCGCCATAAGTGCTGAGAAGGACAGGAGTACGCATCTCCATCCGCCACAGAGAGGAAACGGTCGGTGAAAGTTTCTGCGGTGGCATGCGGAATGTCGGTCCGGAGCATCTGCCGTAAAGTATCGTCAGCGGCAGACGGTTCTCCCCGTTACAGGAGCAAGAGTGCCGCTTTTCATAAAAAGCGGAATTCAGGTGGTACCGCGGTATTTTATCGCCCTGAGGTTTGAAAACCTCAGGGCGTTTTTTTGATGGAGTGAGAAGAATGAAAGAATTGCCGAAAACTTATGACCCCAAAGCGGTCGAGAGCAAGATCTACGACCTTTGGATGAAGGGCGGATACTTCAAAGGGATCATTGACCCCGATAAGAAGCCCTTTTCCATCGTCATGCCGCCTCCTAACGTCACGGGCCAGCTCCATATGGGCCATGCCCTGGACGCTACGCTGCAGGACATCCTGACGCGCTATAAGCGTATGCAGGGCTTCTCGGCCCTGTGGCTGCCCGGCGTTGACCACGCGGGTATCGCCACGCAGATCAAGGTCGAGGAAGTGCTTCGCAAGGAAGAAGGAAAGACCCGCTATGATCTGGGCCGCGACAAGTTCCTTGACCGCGTCTGGGATTGGAAGCGTCAGTATGGCGACCGGATCGTTGAACAGCAGAAGAGCATGGGCGTCTCCTGCGACTGGGATCGCAGCCGTTTCACCATGGACGACACCTGCGCCAAGGCCGTTCGCGAGACCTTCTGCGAACTGTATGACAAGGGCCTTATCTACAAGGGCAGCCGTATCATCAACTGGTGCCCCCACTGCCGCACGGCGCTGTCCGATGCCGAGGTGGAATACAAGGACATCCCCGGCAGCTTCTGGCATATCCGTTATCCGATCGAGGATTCCGACGAGGAGTTCATCATCGCCACCACCCGGCCCGAGACCATGCTTGGCGATTCCGGCGTCGCAGTCCATCCGGATGACGAGCGCTACAAGCATCTTGTCGGCAAGAACGCGATCCTCCCGCTGGTGGGCAGAAAGCTGCCGATCGTGGCGGACGATTACGTTGAACTGGGCTTCGGCACCGGCGCGGTCAAGATGACTCCCTGTCATGACCCGAACGACTATGAGGTCGGACTGCGTCACAATCTGGAGCAGATCCAGTGCATAGACGAGGATGCCAGAATCATCAACGGCGGCAAATACAACGGCATGGACCGCTACGAGTGCCGCAAGGCTATCGTGGCTGATCTGGAAGAGCAGGGTTACCTGGTAAAGGTCGAGCCGTATAGCCATAACGTTGGCTGTTGCTATCGCTGCGGCACGGTCGTTGAGCCGCTCACCAGCCCCCAGTGGTTCGTCAAAATGGCGCCTCTGGCAAAAAAGGCTATTGAGGTCGTCAAGGACGGACGTATCAAGTTCGTGCCCGAACGCTTTTCCAAGACCTATCTGAACTGGATGGAGAACGTGCATGACTGGTGCATCTCCCGCCAGCTCTGGTGGGGTCACCAGATCCCGGCCTGGTATTGCGACGATTGCGGGGAGATCACGGTTTCCCGTGAAGATCCCATAGAGTGTGCGCACTGCCACGGCAAGCACATCCATCGTGACGAGGACGTGCTGGATACATGGTTCTCCTCTGCTCTGTGGCCGTTCTCCACAATGGGCTGGCCTGAAAAGACGAAGGAACTGAACTACTGGTATCCGACTTCCGTCATGGTAACGGGCTATGACATCATCTTCTTCTGGGTTGCCCGTATGATCTTCTCCGCCATGGAGCAGATGGACGAGATCCCGTTCCACACCGTGTTTATTCACGGTCTTGTGCGCGACAGTCAGGGCCGCAAGATGTCCAAGTCTCTGGGCAACGGCATCGATCCGCTGGATATGGTGGATCAGTTCGGCGCCGACGCGCTGCGCTTTAACCTGATCACCGGCAACTCGCCAGGCAACGATATGCGCTTCTATGTGGAAAAGTGCGAGGCAATGCGCAATTTCTGCAATAAGATCTGGAATGCGTCCCGTTTCGTGATGATGAATCTCACCATCGACAAGAACGAGCTGCCCGAAAAGCTGGAGATCGAGGACAAGTGGATCCTGGCCAAGCTCAACGACGTGGTGCGCGAGGTCTGTGACAACATGGACAGCTACGAGCTGGGTGTCGCGGCCGGCAAGATCTACGACTTCATCTGGGACAGCTACTGCGACTGGTATATCGAGCTGACCAAGCCCCGCCTCAACGGCGAGGATGAGGAGAGTAAGCTCGCCGCACAGAAGGTGCTGCTGTATGTGCTTACCGAGATCCTGAAGCTTCTGCATCCCTTCATGCCCTTTATCACCGAGGAGATCTGGCAGGCTCTGCCTCACGAGGGCCAGGCGCTGATGATCGAGCGCTATCCCGAATTCAAGCCGGAGCTGTCCTTCCCCGAGGATGAGGAGAACTTTGAAATGGTGATGACGGCGATCAAGGCCGTCCGTGCCCGCCGCAGTGAGATGAACGTGCCGCCTTCCCGCAAGGCGCATCTGATCATCGCCAGTGAGAGGACAGCGGCTTTTGAAGCGGGAATCAGCTATATCCGCAAGCTGGCCTATGCCAGCGAGGTCAGTGTGCTGACCGCGCCTCCCGCCGATACGGACGGTATGGTTTCGGTCATTACGGACAACGCCCGTATGTTCATGCCCATGGCGGAGCTTGTGGACATGGAGAAGGAAAAGGCCCGCATGGAGAAGGAGCTCGCCAACGCCGAGAAGCAGCTGGCCGGACAGAACGCCAAGCTCGCCAACGAAAACTTCGTCCAGCGCGCGCCGGAGGCTGTCGTCAACGCCGAACGCGAGAAGAAAGCCAAGCTGGAGGCGCTGATCGAGAATCTGAAAGCATCTCTGGCTTCCATGAAGTTCTGAACAATGAAACACGGCGACAGGCTTCGACCTGTGACGCCGAAGCAAAAGACTATAATGGCATCGCACGAAAGTGCGGTGCCATTTTTTGTACGGGAGAGATGGATTATGACAATAGCAGCATCCTGCGCCGGGGGAAGACTGACGGTATATCTCGGCGGCGAATTGGATCATCACGAGGCCGGAGGCGCAATTCGCAGTATTCAGGAACTGATCGACGAGCATATGCCGCGTCTGTGCGCGCTGGACCTGTCGGAGATCAGCTTTATGGATTCCTCCGGCATCGCGGTCATTATCAATGCAGGACGGAAAATGAAGGCGATCGGCGGGCAGCTCTGTGTGGAAAACCCGGCGGAGCAGGCGCGGCGCGTTCTGGAGACCTCCGGTGTCGGCAAACTGATCGCTGTGGCAAGCAATGGATAAGGAGCAACATATGAAGGAAGAAAACTACATCAAACTGGAATTTCCAAGCCGAAGCAGTAATGAAGCCTTTGCCCGCGCGGCGGCCGCGGCCTTCGCCGCACAGCTGGACCCCACGCTTGAAGAACTGGGAGACGTCAAAACGGCGGTATCTGAGGCCGTGACGAATGCGATCGTCCACGCTTATCCCGATGCCATCGGCCGGATCGTTATGCGGCTGCGGATCCAGGGAGGCAACACGCTGGAAATCATGGTGAAGGATTTCGGAAAAGGAATAGAAAACGTGGAAGAAGCGCGCAAACCGCTCTTTACCACCGGAGGCAGCGAGCGCAGCGGCATGGGCTTCACGATCATGGAAAGCTTCATGGACAAGCTGCGCGTTCGCTCTGTTCCCGGAAAAGGTACTACGGTTGTCATGCAGCGTGCGATCCGACTGCGCGTCGGAAGAAGATGAGCGCAGAGCTGTATCAGGACATCCGTCTGGCCCAGCAGGGGAACCGAGACGTTGCCGGCACGATCGTTGAGGAAAACGCTGGCCTGATCTGGAGCGTGGTGCGGCGGTTTATTGGGCGGGGCGTGGACGCGGAGGATTTATATCAGCTGGGATGCGTGGGGCTCCTGAAAGCCATTGATGGCTTTGATGAGAGCTTTGGCACCCGCTTTTCCACCTACGCCGTACCAAAGATCTCCGGTGAGATACGCCGCTTCCTGCGGGACGACGGCGCGATCAAGGTCAGCCGCGGTGTAAAAGAGCAGGCATCGCAGATCAAAGCGGCGCGTGCGGCACTGGAGCAGCGGATCGGCCGAGAACCCACATTATCGGAAATCGAACATGAGACGGGAATCAGCGCTGAGGATATCGTATTTGCCGAGACGGCCACAGGACCAGCTGAGAGTCTGCAGAAAGAGACAGGAGAGGACGGTTTTTGTCTGGAACTTGTGCTGGGTGACTATTCAGCCGAAGAAAAGATGCTGGAGCAGGTAGCGCTGCGTGCTGCCATAGACCGACTTCCGGACAGGGAAAAGCAGGTCATTGCACTTCGCTTTTTCCACGGCATGACCCAGCAAAACTGCGCAAGAGTCCTTCATGTGTCGCAGGTGCAGATTTCCCGGCTGGAGCGTCGGGCGATCGACGCACTGCGCGAACTGCTCAATACGCAGGAATGAAAAGCGGCGGAGTGATCCGCCGCTTTTTTGTGCTTGTGTGTGCGTCGCATCTGTGATAAAATCCGTGACATGGACGATTATAGAAACAGATTTGTCGAGGCGCGTAAGGACTACGTGCGCTCGCAATATGCAAAACTAAACAACATGCAGCAGGAGGCCGTTCTTGCTACCGAGGGTGCGCTCTTGATCCTGGCGGGAGCCGGCAGCGGCAAAACAACGGTTCTGATCCATCGTATCGCAAACCTGCTGAAATACGGCTGCGCTTCCGACAGCGATGAACTGCCGGAGGGAGCGGATGAAGCGATGCTCGCTGCGTTGAAGCGCGGCGGCGAAGAAGCGGATGAAGCTGCTGCACTGCATCCCGTTGCGCCCTGGCGGGTGCTGGCCATTACCTTTACCAACAAGGCTGCGGGCGAACTGAAGGACCGTCTCGGTAAAATGCTGGGGGAGGAGGCCGATGATATCTGGGCCTGCACCTTCCACTCGGCCTGTGTGCGCATGCTGCGGCGGGACGCGGAGAAGCTGGGTTTCCCCGGCAACTTCACGATCTATGACACAGCCGACAGCCAAAGCCTTGTCAAGAAAATCATCAAGGACCTGGATCTGGATGAGAAGTCCTTTCCCTTCAAGGCTGTCCTTGCGGAAATCAGCCGTGCCAAGGACGCCTTTATCGGTGCAAAGGAGTATCTGGATCAGGCTCAGAAGCTGGGCGACCTGCGCCGTATCCGATACGGACAGATCTACAGCGAGTATATGCGCCGGATGTTTGCTGCCGGGGCCATGGACTTTGACGACCTGCTGTTCTTTACGGTCAAGCTCCTGCAGGAGGACGAGGAGATGCGCTCATACTGGCAGCGCCGTTTCCAATATGTCCTTATCGACGAGTACCAGGACACCAACCACCTGCAGTATCTCTTCGCATCGCTTGTCTCGGGACACTGGGGCAATATCTGCGTAGTGGGCGATGATGACCAGAGCATCTACAAGTTTCGCGGTGCCACCATTGAAAACATCCTCTCTTTTGAGCAGCAATACCGCAATTGCCGCGTGATTCGTCTGGAGCAGAACTATCGCAGCACCGGCCAGATCCTGGACGCCGCTAACGCGGTGATCCGGCATAACAAGGGCCGCAAGGGGAAGGAACTGTGGACGTCCAGCGACAGGGGAGAGCCGCTTTCGCTTTATGTGGCGGACAATGAAAATGAAGAAGCACAGTATGTGGCCTCCAAGATCATGGCCCACTACGGCCACGGCGCCAACTGGCGGGATCACGCCGTGCTGTACCGCATGAACGCCCAGTCCAACCAACTGGAATATGCCTTCAAACGAAACGGCATCCCTTACCGTATCATCGGCGGCACCCGCTTTTTTGACAGGGCCGAAATCAAGGACATGCTGGCCTATTTGTGCGTGATCGCCGTACCGGGCGACGATCTGCGCCTGGCGCGCATCGTCAACAATCCTCCCAGGGGCATCGGCGCCAGGAGTGTGGAACAGGCCATGGAGCTGGCCCGTGAGCAGAACTGCCCGCTCTTTGAAATCCTGGATCATGCGGACAGTTATCCCGAACTCAGCCGCAGCGCGCTGAAAATGCGGCAATTTACCGCCATGATCAAAGCGCTGAAGAGCTTTGCCGAGGACAATACGCCCGATATGCTCCTGGATGAGCTGTGGGAAAAGACGGGTTATCTGCGCATGCTGGAGGAAAAGAATACCGTGGAGGACACGACCCGGGCGGAGAACGTACGGGAACTGAAGACCACGATCCTCAGCTATATGAAGGAATCCGGCGACAACAGTCTGGCTGGCTTCCTGGCGGATGTGGCCCTGTACACCGATCTTGACAACTATGACCGGGATGCCGACAGCGTCGTCATGATGACGATCCACAGCGCCAAGGGTCTGGAATTTCCCACCGTGTTCCTGGTGGGAATGGAGGAGACTATTTTCCCCGGGCTTCGCGCTATCGGCGACGAGGATGAGATGGAAGAGGAGCGGCGTCTGTGCTATGTGGCGTTGACCCGTGCCAAGACGAAGCTGTATCTTGTCAGCGCGCGCCAGCGCATGATCTTCGGCCGCACGACGGCAAACCGCGTGTCCCGCTTCGTGGAGGAAATCCCGGAGGAATTGATCGACCACAAGAACGTTCCCAAGGGATACAGCTACCATGAGCGACGCCAAACCATCGGCTTTGAAGCTCCCCGCAGCAGCACTCCCAAGAGCCCCTATGCTTTCCGGGCTCCTGCGCCGAAGTCGGCGAGCGTTGAAGCGCCTGCGAGCTTCACCCAGGGAGATCGTGTGGTTCACAAAGCTTTCGGAAAGGGCGTCATTCAGAAGATGACCCCCATGGGAGGAGACTTCCTGATCGAAGTCGCCTTTGAAAACGGCGTAACAAAAAAACTGATGCTGCGCGCTGCCGCACAGCATATGGAAAAGACAGACGATTGATACACAGCCCCGCGACAACAGCGGGGCTGCTTTTATGGGAGAAACAATGATCAGCGTAAAGCCATCTTTTTACGACAGCTTTTCCTGCATAGCCTCCACCTGCCGACACAGCTGCTGTGTGGGCTGGGAGATCGATATCGATCAGGATACCCGCGACTGGTATGAAGTCCGGGATGGTGAGATCGGCGCTCTTTTGCGCCGCAGTATCTCCGATGAGCCGAGCCCGCATTTCGTTCTCGATGCATCGGAACGCTGCCCCATGCTGCGCGACGACGGTTTATGCCGGTTGATCCTGGAACTGGGGGAGGACGCGCTGTGCGATATCTGCGCGCTGCATCCCCGCTTTTTCAACAGCTTTCCCGGCAGAGAGGAGAGCGGTCTCGGCCTGTGCTGTGAAGAGGTGGTGCGTCTGTTGCTGCATACGGAGGAAGGATTCCATCTTACCGTCCGGGATGACGGGCAGGGAGGAGAACGCGATAACTGGGTGGAGGAACTGGCAAAACACAGAGACAGAGCGATCGAGATATTATCTCAAAGCGAGAAATCCCTGGACGCACGCTTGAAAGAGGTTTTCTCCCTGTTTGGAGCTGTTCCACCCGCATGGAATGCCGGAGAGACAAAACGGCTGTTCCTGTCTCTTGAGCAAATGGACGCGCATTGGGCTCAGTGCCTTTACAAGCTCCCCGACAGCGCCGGAGACGATCCGCTCAAAGGCCGGGATGAGAGCCGGTATGCGACCATCTTTGCCTATCTCCTATACCGCCATATGATCTGTGCCGACTCCATAGACAAGGCGCGCCTGCTTCTGTGCTTCTGCGCCGTCAGTACCGGCCTCGTTGCCGCTCTTGACGACGTGGAGCCGGACGACAAGGATGAACACCTGCGGCTTTTCAGCGCCGAAATCGAGTATTCTGACGAAAATGTGGAAACAATCTGTGAAAGCTTTCGGCAGTGATTTGCTTTTATGCACACAGTATGTTAAAATAAACAATTGATTTTAACAGTAAGGATGTAAAACATGCCACAGATACAAGAACAGATTAATCGAAGAAGGACTTTTGCCATCATTTCCCATCCGGACGCCGGTAAAACAACGCTGACGGAAAAGCTGCTGCTCTATGGTGGGGCGATCCAGCTGGCAGGGTCTGTCAAGGGCAAGGCCACCGCCCGACACGCTGTCTCTGACTGGATGGAGCTGGAAAAGCAGCGCGGTATTTCCATCACCTCGTCTGTCATGCAGTTTGAATACGAGGGCTACTGCATCAATATCCTCGACACTCCCGGCCACCAGGACTTTTCCGAGGATACTTACCGTACGTTGATGGCGGCGGACTCTGCCGTCATGGTCATCGACGCCGCCAAGGGCATCGAGCCGCAGACCAGAAAGCTTTTTAAGATCTGCGCCATGCGGCATATCCCGATCTTCACGTTTATCAACAAGCTGGACCGGGAGGCGCGCAGCCCGTATGAGCTGATGGAAGAATTGGAGAACGAGTTCGGCATCGGCACCTATCCGATGAACTGGCCCATCGGCTGCGGACAGGAATTCAAGGGCGTGTATGACCGGGAAAAGCGTGAGATCCTTGCCTTTACCGAATTCCATCGGGGACAGAACAAGATCAAGGCTGTGGAGTGCCGCCTGGATGAGACCGAAAAGCTCGATGAGCTGATCGGTGAAAAGCTGCGCCGCGTTCTTGCGGATGATATCGAGCTTCTGGACGGCGCGGGATATGACTTTGATATTGAAGAGGTCCGCGCAGGCCGTCTCAGCCCTGTTTTTTTCGGCTCAGCGCTGAACAATTTCGGCGTTGAACCGTTTCTGGAGAGCTTTCTGCATATGACGATGCCGCCTCTTCCGCGTCTGTCGGAGGATGACGTCATTGATCCCTTTGACGAGCGTTTTTCCGCTTTTGTCTTCAAGATCCAGGCCAATATGAACAAGGCCCACCGGGACAGGATCGCTTTCATGCGCATCTGTTCGGGCAAGTTCGAGCGTGACAGAGAGTATTTCCACGTGCAGGGCGGCAAGGCGCTGCGTCTGGCCCAGCCTCAGCAGTTGATGGCCCAGGAACGTGCGATCATCGACGAGGCTTTCGCCGGGGATATCATCGGCGTCTTCGACCCGGGCATCTTCTCAATCGGCGACACGATCTGCGAAAAGGGGATGAACGTGTGCTTTGAAGGCATCCCCACCTTCGCGCCGGAGCATTTTGCCGGGGTGGAGCGCGTCGACACGATGAAGCGAAAGCAGTTTGAAAAGGGCATCATGCAGATCGCTCAGGAGGGCGCTATCCAGATCTTCCACGAGCCTTATACCGGCGTGGAGGAGGTTATCGTCGGCGTGGTGGGTGTGCTGCAGTTTGAAGTGCTGGAATACCGTCTGAAGACAGAGTACGGCGTGGATATCCGCCGACGTTCCATGCCCTATGAGGTGGTCCGCTGGATCGAAAATGAAAACCTCGATATCGCCTCACTGAATCTGACCAGTGACACCAAATGGGTTCAGGACTTCAAGGGGAACAACCTGCTGCTTTTCACCTCGGAATGGTGCGTCAACTGGGCTCTGCAGAAAAACGAGGGCCTGCGTCTGAGAGAATTCAACCGCGAATAAGGCAAAGGAGAGCGATTACCATGGCAGGAAAACTGACAATCGAGATTTACAAGGAAAAGAATGCCTCTGACCTGACCGCTGCCATCGCCTCGCCTGAATGCAAGGCCAACGGCGGAAGCGCTGCGGCTTATACGGCGGCGCTCGGCTGCGCCCTTCTTGAGCGTGTGGCCAGGATCTGCGCCGGTGCCGATAATACAAACGAGCGTCTGGCGTATCTTGTGCGCAACAGCGAGATCCTGCGCACATACATGGTACACCTCATTGACGAGGATGTAAAAGCCAAGGGCCCCATCAACCGCGCGCGCAAAGAGGGCGGGGAGCGAGAGATCGAGGCCTCCATCCAGACGGCCTCCTGTATCGACGCGGAGATCGTCAACATGATGAAAAACGCGCTGGAATTTGCGCTGGAGCTCAGCGCCTGCTGCCCGGCGGAGGACCGTCATTTTCTGCTGGAAAGCGCGGAATTGTGCATGGCGTCCTGCCGTGCCGCCCAGAGCGCGCTCTTTGCCTATGCCGATTTGAGCACGGATGAGACCTATCGCTTTGTGACGCACCGGGAAAACGAGATCTTCCTGGAGGAACGCCAGGCTCTCTACGATCAGATCGTCGGGGTGATCCGTGGATAAACAGCATTTTCTGAGATAGCAGATAGGGCTATTCTGACGAAACGGAGGAACTGTCATGAACGAAAAGATCGAGCGTCTTAAACAGCTTGTTCGCGAGAGCGACAACATCGTCTTCTTCGGCGGAGCAGGCGTCAGCACAGAGAGCGGCATTCCCGATTTTCGCAGTGTTGACGGGCTCTATCACCAGCAGTGGAAATATCCGCCCGAAACCATTCTGAGCCACAGCTTTTTTGCCCGCGATCCGGAGGAGTACTATCGCTTCCACCGCGCCAAGCTTGTCATCGAGGGCGTCAAGCCCAACCGGGCGCATCTGCGTCTTGCGGAGCTGGAGCGCGAGGGAAAACTGAAGGCTGTCATCACGCAGAATATCGACGGGCTGCATCAGGCGGCGGGCAGCAAGCATGTGCTGGAGCTTCACGGCAGCATTCTGCGTGCCTATTGCTCCAAATGCCGCAAGCCTTTTCCGGCCGATGTGATCAACTATGGTCAGGGCGTTCCGCGCTGTGACTGCGGCGGCGTGATCCGTCCGGACATTGTTCTGTATGAAGAGCCCCTGGATGAGGATATACTACATCAGGCGATCTCCTACATTCGCCGGGCGGATGTGCTCATTATCGGCGGCACATCGCTCAATGTCTATCCTGCCGCGGGACTTATCAATTATTACCGGGGAAATAAACTGGTACTGGTCAATCTGAGTGAAACTCCCTACGACAGCTATGCCGATCTCGTGATTCACGAGAAAATCGGGGAGGTATTCGATCAGATATGAAGCGGATCCGGCTGCTCGGCGTCGCCATTGACCCCATTACGATGGAGGAGGCGGTGCGCCGTGCGCTGGAGATCATGGACGGCCGTTCCGGAGCCGTCGTTGTAACGCCGAATAGCGAATATCTGATGCGCGCGCAGAAGCTCCCCGACTTACGCGACATCGCGAATGCAGCCTTTCTATCCCTGCCGGACGGCGTGGGTGTGCTTGCGGCGGCGAGACTGTTGGGACAGCGCATCCCCATGCGTGTCAGCGGTATTGATTTTGCCGAGTCGCTCCTCGCCGCTATGGCCCGGAGTGGCAAGTCCGTCTATCTGCTCGGCGCAAAACCGGCTGTTGCCGCGAGAGCGGCCGAAATTGCGACCGAACGTTTCCCCGGTCTGATTATAGCTGGAACACACGACGGCTACTTTTCATGCACTGATGAACCGCAGCTTTTGCGCGAGATCAACGCATCCTCACCGGATCTTTTGATTGTCTGCCTTGGCTCGCCGCGTCAGGAACTGTGGATGCGCAGCCATGCGCCGGAGCTTGATGTGGGTATGATGGCAGGCCTGGGCGGCACGCTGAATGTGCTGTCGGGCAGTGTGAGAAGAGCGCCGCTTTGCTGGCAAAGACTGGGACTGGAGTGGCTGTATCGTCTGCTCACCCAGCCTTGGCGCTTCCGGCGCGTGTTGGGCGCGTCATGTATCCTGTTAACTGCGCTTCAAATAAAAATCGGAGGCTATTTCAAACCATGGGCAAAGGAAAACTGATCGTTCTCGAAGGTATCGACGGCAGCGGTAAATCCGCACAATACCGGAGGATTTGCGAAAAACTCAACCGCGACTCGATCGCGTACCATCATATTGTGTTTCCACGCTACGATAAGGACAGCAGTGCGCTGATCCGCATGTATCTTAACGGCTCCTTCGGCGATCATCCCGGAGATGTGAATGCCTATACGGCCTCCACCTTCTTTGCCGTGGATCGATTCGCCTCCTATAAGCAGGACTGGGGCAGGTATTATGACGAGGGCGGCGTGATCCTGTCCGATCGCTACACCACTTCCAACGCCGTTCATCAGGGAAGCAAGCTTCCGGAAGGGGAGCTCAACGATTTCTTCGCCTGGCTGGAAGATTTGGAGTATCAGAAAATGGGCCTGCCAAAGCCGGATCTAGTGATCTACCTTGACGTGTCCATCGATCTGTCTCTGGCGCGCATGCGCCGCCGTCAGCTGAAAACCAACACGCATGCCGACATACACGAAAAGGATATCGAATACTTAACGCGCTGCCTGAACACCGCGCGTAAAGCCGCTGCGTACTATGGGTGGCACAGCGTTCCCTATCTTGTCAATGGGGCGGAGCGCAACATTGATGAGAAAAACGAGGAAATCTACCAGCTGATCCTTTCAGAACTGAGAAAATAAAAAAGAGGCTTCCCGAAGGAAGCCCCCGCTGATTATGCTCAGCAGCCGCAGCCGCAGCCGCCGTTGTTGTTGTCGCAGCCGCAACCGCAGCTGTTGCCATTCCAGCCGAAGAGAATGATGAGGATGATAATCAGCCAAAGAGTACTGTTGTTGCACCCGTTACAGAACATGTTTGTTCCTTTCTCCGCACTTTGCATATTCTTTCACGCAGAGCGGCCCTTGTGCGGCAGGGCCGTTTGCCCGGCGGCTTTCGACCGCTCGCGCTATCCTATGCAGATGCACGCGCCGCTGCCACCAGGCCCTTCAGAACAGGAGGTTTACCATGCCAGACGAACTGGAAAAAATAAATGATATCTTTCGTCTCCACGAGGAGATTGAAAGAACAGCCGCGCAGAAGAAGATCGAAGAGAGCGCACTGCATGCCGCGGTCGGCAAGACCGGCGTGCAGAACGCTGCCGGAAAGACTTCAAAAACCGCAGCTGTCGAGCAAGACGAATACGATGACGAAGACGAGCTGACCGAGCGCGACTACCGTCCTGTCAGACGGGGAAGGGAATATCGCTCCGGCTGCCTGGGCGGCGTGATGTACTTCGTGTTTATCATCTGCGTCAGCATTATCCTGGCATGCGTTGCATGGATGTCCGCCGCGGACGCGCTGGCGCTGAATAAGGATCTGTTTACAGCCGAGGTTACGCTGCCCGCCAACATCTTTACCACAAAAACGGTGGAGACGATGGATGAGGACGGCACTGTCACCGGCACAAAGCGCGTATCCAGCGCGGATATCGACTACGTGGCGGATGAGCTGAAATCTGCCGGCCTTATTCAGTACAAATGGCTCTTCAAGCTCTTTTGTAAGGTTTCCCACGCGGACACCAAGCTGGACCCGGGCGAGTATGAGCTGAAATCCTCATACGACTATCGCGCCCTTATCGGTAAAATGCAGAAGGACTCCGGGGCCGCTGCCACGGTGACGGTCACGATTCCCGAGGGCTTTACCATGAGCCAGATTTTCTATCGGCTGGAAGAGAACGGCGTATGCTCCTATGACGATCTGATGGCCTCGGCCGCGGAGGAGAACTATGATTACTCCTTCCTGCGCAATGTCGAGGCGGGCGATGCGCTGCGTCTTGAGGGCTTCCTGTTCCCGGATACCTATGAATTCTATAAGAGCATGAGCGCGGCCAGCGCTGTAAACAAGTTCCTGCAGAACTTCTACGGGAAGATGAGCGCTGATATGGAAAAGCAGCTCAGCGACAGGGGAATGAGCCTGCGGGACGTGCTGAAAGTCGCCTCGCTGATCGAGCGAGAGGCTGCCAACGATGAAGAGCGTCCGCTGATTGCTTCCGTCATCTATAACCGACTGCGAAGCGGCTGGACCCTGGGTCTGGAATCCTCGATCCTGTATGTTCACCAGGACCACGAGGGCGCGCCCTCGGCAGACATGCTCAGCGAGGATTCTCCCTACAACCTGATGATCAACACGGGGCTCCCGCCCACGCCGATCTGCAACCCGGGTATTGCCTCCATAAACGCGGCGCTTGTCCCCGCGGATACGAACTATTATTTCTTCACGCTGGATACGGCTACCGGAACCCATCGCTTCTTCACCACAATAGATGAGTTCAATGCTTTCGTCGCTACACAGAACTATGGCTGATACGATCGAATTGTTGTCCCCGGCCGGTGATCTTGAGCGGCTGAGAATGGCCCTCCATTACGGAGCGGACGCGGTTTATCTCGCCGGGCGTGAATTCGGCATGCGCTCCACGGTCGTGAGCTTTGACGATGAAAACCTGAAAACGGCAGTGGGTGAGGCGCACGCGGCGAACGCAAAGCTTTACGTGACCTGCAACACGCTGCCGCGCCAGGAGGAGCTGGTTCGACTCCCGGACTATCTGAGTTTTTTACAGGAGATCGGCGTTGACGCGCTGATCATTGCGGACCTGGGCGTGATGCGCCTTGCCAAACGATACGCGCCAAAGCTGGGACTGCATGTCAGTACCCAGCTGGGCGTGATCAACAGCGAAACGGCGAACGTGCTCTATGATCTTGGCGCCGACACGGTGGTCCTTGCCAGAGAAACGCCGCTGGAGGATATCCGAAAAATCCGCGCCAATACGCCGCGTGATCTGAAAATCGAGGCCTTCGTGCATGGCGCCATGTGCGTGTCTTTTTCAGGGCGCTGTCTGCTGTCGAACTATATGACCGGGCGCGACGCCAATCGAGGACAGTGTGCCCAGCCCTGCCGCTGGAAATACCATCTCGTTGAGGAGACACGGCCGGGTGAATACTTCGAGATCACCGAGGACGGCGGTACCTATATCCTCAACTCCCGCGATATGTGTATGATCGAGCATATCGACGAGCTCATTGACGCGGGGATTTCCAGTATGAAGATCGAAGGCCGAATGAAATCGGCTTATTATACGGCGGTTGTAACCAACGCCTATCGCCATGCCATTGACGCCGCGCTGTCTCACCAGCAGCTGGAACCGGTGTGGATCGAGGAGACACGTAAGATCCGGCATAGACCCTATTCCACAGGCTTTTATTTCGGCATGCCCGGCCAGAGTTATGAGCATACCAACTACACCTCTACATATGATGTGGCCGCGGTTGTCGAGTGCTGCGATGCGGATGGAAATGCCATCCTGACTCAGCGCAACAAGTTCGCACCCGGCGATCAACTGGAGCTCCTCAGCCGTGACGCTTATCCCATAGCCTTCACGGCGGGAGAACTGTTTGATGAGGAGGGACAGCGTGTGCCTGACGCGCGCCATCCCATGATGGTGCTGCGGATGAAGCTTCCCTGCAAAGCGGAGCCCATGGCCATCGTACGCAAAGCAAAAGAGACGGATTCTCCTTGACAAATCAAGGCTTTGTGGTACAATCAAAGGCGTTGATCGGCTATGACGAAACGAGTCGACAGCAGATGATCTTCAGAGAGGGACCCCTAAGGCTGAAAGGTCCTGTTCATCCTGCCGACAGCCACTTCCGAGCCGCCTTTCGAAAGAAAGCGCCGTCCTGCGTTACCGGACAGCAAAGAGGCCGCGTATGCGGCAAATCAGGGTGGTACAGCGAATTACACCTTCGCCCCTGCGTGCAGGGGCGGAGGTCTCTTTTTTTACAGGAGGACACTATGGAAAAATACGGATTGAATCAACTGAGAGAGATGTTTCTCAGCTTCTTTGAAACCAAGGATCATCTGCGCCTGCCCAGCTTTTCTCTGATTCCCCAGAACGATAAATCCGTTCTGCTGATCAATGCTGGTATGACGCCGATGAAGCCCTGGTTCAAAGGAGAGGAGGAACCGCCCCGCCGCCGCGTCTGCACCTGCCAGAAGTGCATCCGCACCGGTGATATTGACAACGTGGGCCACACCGCCCGACACGGCACCTACTTTGAGATGCTGGGCAACTTCTCCTTCGGTGACTATTTCAAGCATGAGGCGATTGCCTGGAGTTGGGAGTTCCTGACCTCTCCCAAATGGGTCGGCCTGGATCCCGACAGACTCTATCCCTCGGTGTACGTGGATGACGATGAGGCCTGGAATATCTGGCATGACGAGATCGGCATCCCTGCCGAGAGAATCTTCCGCTTCGGCAAGGAAGATAACTTCTGGGAACATGGCTCCGGCCCGTGCGGCCCCTGCTCCGAGATTTATTATGACCGCGGCGAGGAATACGGCTGCGGAAAGCCCACCTGCACGGTCGGCTGCGACTGCGACCGGTATATGGAAGTCTGGAACAACGTTTTTTCCCAGTTCGACAATGACGGCCATAACAACTATACCGAGCTCAAGCAGAAGAACATCGACACCGGCATGGGTCTGGAACGACTGGCTGTTGTCTGCCAGGGCGTCAACTCCCTTTTCGAAGTCGATACCGTCATGAACATTACCAACAAGGTAAGCGAGCTGACGGGCGCTTATTACGGCAAGAGCGAGAAGATGGACGTGTCGCTGCGCGTCATCACCGATCACATCCGTTCCGCCACCTTCCTTATCAGCGACGGCGTGCTTCCCTCCAATGAGGGACGCGGCTATGTGCTTCGCCGCCTTCTGCGCCGGGCTGCCAGACATGGCAAGCTCCTGGGCGTCAACGACGCTTTCCTCTATAAAGTTGTCGATACCGTCATTCGTGAAAATGAGTGCCAGTATCCCGAGCTTCGTGAAAAGCAGGAGTATATCACCCGTGTGATCCGTACCGAGGAAGAGAGCTTCGCCAAGACTATCGACGCGGGTATGAAGATTTTCTCCGATCTGCTGGCCGAGCATAAGGCGAAAGGGGAGAGCACTTTCTCCGGAGCCGATGCCTTCAAGCTCTATGATACCTATGGATTCCCGATCGATCTGACCACTGAAATGTGTGCGGACGAGGGCATGAACGTCGATACCGACGCTTTCAAGGAACTGATGCAGCAGCAGCGCGTACGAGCCAGAGAAGCGCGCAAGGCACTGGGCGACCTGGGTTGGGCCGGCGTTGAGTTCGGCAAGTCCATCCCCGACACCAGCTTCATCGGCTATGATGCGACTGAGTGTGACGCCAAGGTTCTGGCGCTTGTTTCCGACGGCGGCCTTTGTGATGAGATCAGTGAAGGCAGTGAGGCGATCGTGGTGCTGGATCAGACCACCATGTATGCCGAAATGGGCGGCCAGGTGGCGGATCACGGTGTGATCACCGGCAGCGGCAGCTTTAAGGTCAACAATGTCCAGAAGAACAAGGGCGGCAAGTTTATGCACGAGGGCGTGCTGGAGTCCGGCTCTCTGAAGGTGGGCGATCAGGTACATGTTACTGTATGTGCCAAGCGCCGTGCCGCTGTCAGCCGCGCCCACAGCGCGACCCATCTGCTGCACGCCGCGCTTCGGGAGGTGTTGGGCGATCATGTGCATCAGGCGGGCTCTCTGGTTGAGCCAGATGTGCTGCGCTTCGACTTCACCCACTATACGGCGATCACAGCCGAAGAACTCAAGCAGATCGAAGATCGCGTCAATGAGAGCGTCCTGGCCGGTCTGGACGTCCATACGGATGTTATGGGGGTCGAAGAGGCCAAGAAGAGCGGCGCCACCGCGCTCTTTGGCGAAAAATACGGCAGCAGCGTCCGTGTAGTCAGCATGGGCGATTTCAGCCGCGAGCTCTGCGGCGGCACGCATCTGAGCAATACCGCCAAGGTCGGTGCCTTCCACATCGTCTCAGAGGGTTCTGTTGCTTCCGGCGTGCGTCGTGTGGAGGCCTATACGGGGCTGAAAACGATGGAACTGCTGCATAGTGATCTTGATAAGCTCAATACCCTGTCCGCCATGTACAAGACCAATGCGGACGGCTTGGTGGACAAGGTCAGACAGCAGGCGGACGAGCTTCGCGAAGCACGCCGCGTGATCGAACAGTTCAAGGCCAAGGAATCCGCCGGCGGCGCCGACAGCCTGCTGAATGCGGCCAAAGAGATCGGCGGTCTGCATGTTGCCGCGGCCAAGGTTTCCGCAGAGGATGCCAATGCGCTGCGCAAGCTGGGCGACGTTCTGCGCGATAAGGACAGTGCTGTTGTCGCGCTGCTTGCCGCCGTCAACGGCGAAAAGATCACGCTGCAGTGCGTCTGCGGCAAAGACGCCGTGGCCAAGGGCGTTCGTGCCGGTGATGTGATCAAGACGATCGCGCCGATCGTTGGCGGCCGCGGCGGCGGCAAGCCCGACTCCGCTATGGGCGGCGGCAGCGATATTTCCCGTCTGGATGAAGCTCTCGCGGCATTGGAGAGTTTTGTTGCGGATAAATTCTGAACAGGAGGACAGTATCATGCTGAACGATTGCCTTTTCTGCGCTATTATGGCCGGAGAGATCCCCAGCACCAAGGTCTATGAGGATGAGTATGTGTATGCCTTCCGGGATATCAACCCTGTTGCGCCTGTGCATGTTCTTGTGGTCCCCAAGGTCCATATCCCCAGCGCGCTTGCTCTTACCGAGCAGAATTCGATGTATGTTGCCAAGTGCTTTGAAGCCATTGAGAAGATCGCCCGTGCCGAAGGCCTGGAGGGCGGTTTCCGCGTGATCAACAACTGCGGCGAGGATGGCGGACAGAGCGTCATGCATCTGCACTTCCACCTTATCGGCGGTACGAAGCTCGGCGAGAAGCTGATCTAAACACATTCTGCCAAAGATCCGCATGACGATGGTCATATGCGGATCTTTGCGCGTCTTTTGAGGGTAGCGTATGAGAAAGCTGGCCATCGGCGCTTTTTCCTTCGCCGCGGCGATCCTGGTAGCAAACTACATCCTGACGCGCGCGACGATCATATATGCAGCGGTTATCTGCGCTTTTGCCGGGGCCCTTGTTCTGGGTGTCCGGCTTAAAAGTCTGCGCGGTCTGGTAATCAGCCTTCTGTGCGCCGCGATCGGATTCACAGTTTTTGCTTTTCATTATGACAGGACGGTGGAGCAGGCCCATGCGCTCTCCGGACGGGAGGACGTTTTTCGCTTTCGCCTCCTGGAAGAGCCGACCAGGTATGACAGCTATTCCAGCGTGGAGGCGCAGCTCTATCAGGACGAGCTTCCGCGTCTGCAAACAATTCTGTACGCCTCCGGTGATGCGCTGGACGGATATCACGGCGGAGATCTGATCGCGGTACGCGCCAAGCTCACTTCGGCGGATCAGCGCTATGGCGACCGTACAGACCGCTACACTGCCAGGAACATCTATCTGCGCGCCAATGTGAAGGGGGCCATGCTGCGCCTTGGCTCCAGCCATACCCTTGCGTCCCTTGCCGCCAGGGCGTCCCGCATCATCTGTTCGTGCGTAGAGGGCGTGTTTCCCAAAGATACGGCGCCGTTTATGAAAGCGCTTCTTGTCGGAAATAAGACGGAACTGTATCGCAATGACGCTCTGTATGTAGTCCTGAGCCGCGCGGGCCTTATGCATGTCGTGGCCGTATCGGGCATGCACGTCAGCTGCCTTGTCGCCCTGCTGCAGATGCTGCTGGGCAAGAGCAGACGCAATGCGATCGGCTGCATGATCCTTTTCTGGTGTTTTGTGCTGATCACGGGCTTTTCCCCGTCTGCTGTACGCGCTGCCTTTATGCAGACGATGCTGCTGATCGCGCCGCTCTTTGGACGGGAAAACGATCCCATAACCTCGCTTTCGGCGGCTCTGGCCTTTTTGCTGCTGCTCAACCCCTTTGCCATAGCCAGTACAAGTCTGCAGCTTTCCTTTGCTGCCATGTTGGGTATCGTCCTTTTTGCCGAGCGGATTGAAGAGCGGCTGATGCGTCCCTTTGAAGAGACAAAAGCAGAGAAGATCATGCGCTTTCTCATCGGAAGCGCAGCCTGCTCGCTGAGCGTGATGGTATTCTCGCTCCCGATCACGGCACTGACCTTTGGCTATATGGCGATCTTCTCGCCGCTGACAAACCTGCTATGTCTGCCTGTCGTGCAGCTGTGCTTTGCAGGGGGCTATCTGTGCTGCCTGCTCTCGCTCTTTCCGGTCGTTGGGTCTGCCGCGGGAGCGCTTCTGTCCTGGCCGGTTCGTTATCTCTTCGCGGTATGCCGACGTATCAGCTCCATCTCCTTTGCCGCTCTGTATGAGCCGACCTGGCTTGTCCTTTCTCTGACGGGACTGGTTTATCTGAGTCTGCTACTGGTTTTTGCCCTGCATCGAAACACAAAAGAGAAGATCATTGTTCCGCTTGCGGTCTGGATCGTATCACTGCTTCTGTCTCAGGGAGGACTGTTGCTGTACAACTCCACCGCTGAGGGCTTTTTCACAGTGGTTGATGTGGGACAGGGGCAGTGTGTCTGCGCGGTCAGCGGGCAGAATGCCGTTGTTGTCGACTGCGGCAGTACGAGCTTTGGCGAGTATCAGGCGGGAGACAATGCAGCGGCCTATTTGAAACAACGCGGCGTCAGGCAGATCGAAGCTGTGATCTTCACCCATCTGCATGAAGACCATGTGAACGGCTTCGAGCGCCTTGCAAACCTGTACAGCATCCGCAAGCTGGTGTTGCCTGCCAATCTTGCGGACGCGGATACGCAATTGCCAGGAATTCTGCGCTGCGCGCTGGAGCACGATATTCCGGTTGAGTGGATCGAGAATGACCGCTGGGAGCGCTTCGATGATATCCGGGCAATGCTGCTGCAGCCGGGGGACACAGGGGACGGGAATGAGCGCTGTATGCCTGTTCTGCTGTCGGTAGGAAACTATGATCTCATCACCACCGGTGACGCGCCGTCGTCACGCGAAAAGGCGCTTGTGGACACGCTTGACCTCTCTCAAATCGAAATCCTCGTCGTTGGACATCACGGCTCGAAAACCGCAAGCTGCGAAGAATACCTCGCTTCCATTGGCGGCAGGAAAGCGGTCTTGAGCGTCGGCAAAAACACCTATGGTCTTCCGGCTGAGGAAACCCTTGAACGTCTTGCCGCCTTCGGTTATACTGTGTACAGGACCGACACCGACGGTAACGTGGAGATTCGTATTCATGGCTAAAGGAAAAGAAGAAACAAAACTGCATTTCAGACAGGAGATCCAGAAGCTTCGCACCGAGGGGCCGCATAATCTTTATCTGCTCTGGGGCAAGGAGGATTATCTGCGTGAGCAGTATCTGAAGACTCTGCGGGATATCTGCCTGCCGGAAGGGGAGGGTGGCTTCAACTACAAGCGCTTTGACGGCCCCGATCTCTCGTCGGAGTCATTCCGCCAGGCAGTGGATGCATTGCCTTTTCTGGCGGACAGAAGCTTTGTTGAGCTGCGCGATGTGGATATCAACAAGCTGAAGGACGCTCCTGCCGTGGTCGATATCCTGTCGGATCTGCCGGACTACTGCACGGTCTGCTTTGTGCAGGGCGCGGAGTATGAGCCCGACGGGCGTCTGAAGCTGGTTAAGTGTCTGCGCGAAAAGGGCAGTGAACTGAAATTCACCCAGCAGGGCCAGGGTGCACTGATCGACTGGATAGCCCGTCGCTTCGCAGCTCACGGAAAGCGGATCGACTTTGAGGCGTCTCAGCGCTTGATTTTCATTAGCGGCGATCTGATGAATCGCCTGATTCCGGAAATCGACAAAATCGCCGCTTACACTGCCGGAGAAAAGGTCGGCGTGGCAGAGGTTGAGGCGGTTGCGCATCATATCCCGGAGGCCCAGGTATTCTCCCTGACAGACCTTCTGGCCCAGCGGCAATACAGCGCCGCCATGAATACCCTTGCCGAGCTGCTGGCCGAGAACGAATATGAGCCTATTTTCCTTCTGGCCGTACTGGGCGCGCAGATGCGCAAACTGTACGGCGCGCGTCTTGCCATTGAGCAGAATCTCGGGGCGAAATACGTGATGGAATGCTGCGGCGTCAAGTATGATTTTCTGGCCAACAAGCTGCTCAATTCCGCCCGGGGATACAGCCGGACGCAACTGCAGCACGCGGTTGCCTTGTGCGCCGAGGCCGACCTCCAGATGAAAAGCAGCGGAGGCGACGCCCGGGAGATCCTGAAAAACACCGTACTGGCCATCGCCGCGGAGGCAACGAATGCTAAGCGTTAAGGAAGTAATCGTTGTGGAAGGGCGCTATGACAAAAACACCCTCTCCCAGGTCGTAGACGCAGTCATTCTGGAAACAGAGGGCTTCGGCATCTTCCACGATGCGCAGAAGCAAAAGCTGTTGAGAACCATGGCCGAGAGACGCGGTCTGATTATCCTGACGGACCCGGATGGTGCCGGCTTTGTGATCCGGAATCACATCAAGTCCTGCGTGCCGAAGGAGTTTCTGAAGCAGGCGTATGTGCCGGATATTTACGGAAAAGAAAAAAGAAAGGCCAGGCCTTCCCGGGAGGGAAAGCTTGGCGTGGAAGGTATGCGAGCCGAGGTGCTGCTGGAGGCTCTGCGGCGTGCCGGCGCCACATTTGACGAAGCGGGAACATCCAGCAGGGGAGAGCGCGTGACCAAGGCGGACCTGTATCGCCTGGGCCTTTCCGGCGGGGAAGGCAGCGCGTTAAAACGAGCGGAGCTTATCCGCGCCATGGACCTGCCGGAGCATATCAGCGCCACCGCCCTTCTGGATGTGATCAACGCGCTCATGAACCGCGAGGCGTTCTTCAACTTCTTTTCTCATCTAGGAGAGCCGACGCAATCAGTGCAATCAGAAGAAGGCCCTGCGGTGTCTCACTGAGTGCCGCGGCCAGCTTGATCTGTTCATATCCGGCGTCAGCGGTCAGAAGCATAAAGGCGCACAGCAGCATCACCACAGCCACCTGCATGGTGTGGAACAATATGTACCAGGATTCCGTGCACATGGCGAGCATTCTTGCGATCGTGTTTTTCATCGTGAATCACCCTGTGCTATCCTAACGGATTGAATGGGACATTTCAAGCGAAAATGATTTCCACAAAACCCAGCCTTTACCGGATAAGAAGCCGCGAAAACGGCTTCTTTTTGCGATTTGATGAATTGTTCATATTTATATGGTTAAATGAAAAAACCGCCGCAGACGATGGCCTGCGACGGCCTGGCACTCCCGGGCGGATTCGAACCGCCGGCCTTCCGCTTAGGAGGCGGACGCTCTATCCTGCTGAGCTACGGAAGCGTGTTTCTGGGAAAGCCTGTATATTCTAACGCAGTTTGAACCGGATGTCAACACAAGAAGGGCTTGAAGCGTATGCTGAAACTAAAGGACATTAAAAAGGATTATCTGAGCGGAGACGCTGCCGTACATGCGCTCAAAGGCATCAATCTGACTTTTCGCGAAAGCGAGTTTGTTGCCATCCTGGGACATTCCGGCTGCGGCAAAACGACGCTGCTGAACATTGTGGGCGGTCTGGACAAGTACAGCTCGGGCGATCTTATTATAAACGGAAAATCCACGAAAAACTTCACCGATGCGGATTGGGACGCCTACCGTAATCACTCCATCGGCTTTGTATTTCAGTCCTATAATCTGATCCCGCATCAGAGCGTGCTGGCCAATGTGGAACTGGCGCTGACGATCTCCGGCGTAGGCAAGGCCGAACGTAGACGGCGCGCCACCGAAGCGCTGGAGAAGGTGGGACTTGCTGATCAGCTCCATAAGCGCCCCAACCAGATGTCCGGCGGTCAGATGCAGCGCGTGGCCATTGCCCGTGCTCTGGTTAATGATCCCGATATCCTGCTGGCTGATGAGCCCACTGGTGCCCTGGACTCGGAGACCTCCGTTCAGATCATGAATCTGCTCCGGGAGATATCCGAAAACAAGCTTATCATCATGGTGACGCATAACCCCGAATTGGCCGAGAGCTACGCCAGCCGCATCATCCGCATTAAGGACGGCGAGATCGTCGGCGACACCAACCCTGTGGACCTTGCCAGCGAGGACGCCCCTGTCACAAATGCCAAGCGCCAGCACACTTCCATGAGCTTCCTCACGGCGCTGTCGCTGTCGCTGAACAATCTGATGACCAAAAAGGCGCGCACGGTGTTGACGGCCTTTGCCGGAAGCATTGGTATTATCGGCATTGCGCTCATCATGTCTCTGTCCAACGGCATTCAGAATTATATCGATAAGGTCCAGGCCGACACGCTGTCCAGCTATCCCATTACCATCCAGGCCGAGAGTGTGGACATGACGAACATGATGACCTCGCTCATGGGGGTACGCTCTCAGAGCGAGGGCGGGCTGCATGACAAGGATGCCGTGTACTCCAGCACCGTTATGTATGATCTCATGAACTCCATGATTTCGGCGGACAAGCAGACCAACAACCTCAAACCCTTCAAGGCGTATATCGAGGAAGAGGGAAGCGAGATCACCGCCCATCTCAGTTCAATCCAGTACGCCTATGATCTGGATATGAACCTCTATGCCGAGGATATCGAGGGAAATATCTCCAAAACGGACGTGATCCAGCTGATGCAGACTGCCATGAGCAGCATGTACGGCGGCGATTACAGCTCGTTCTTTGCCACTTACGGCTCCTATTATTCCGTCATCGATATCTGGCAGGAGATGCTCTCGGGAGAAGGGGAGGAGCTGATCAGCCCCTTCCTGAAGAACCAGTACGACGTGCTCTATGGCAAATGGCCGGAGCGGTACGACGAAGCTGTTCTGATCGTCAATGAAAACAATGAGATTTCCGATCTGGTGCTCTATGCGCTGGGCCTGAAATCCACCGCCTCCATCTCCGAAGACATGCAGGCCTTTGTGGCCCAGGAAACGGTGGAGAGCAAGGTCGAGCGATGGAGCTATGAAGAGATCTGCCAGATGTCTTTCCGCTATATTTTTCCCGCGGACATGTATCGCTTCGATGAAGAAGAGAATGGTTATGTAAACCTTTCCGAGGAAGAGCTGGGTCTCCGCACGCTGTACAATAACGGGCTCGAGCTGAAGATCGTGGGCGTCATCCGCCAGAACAAAGACGCGGTCTCCGGCATGATGACAGGCGCCATTGGCTACACCCACGCTTTCATCGAGCATATCATCCACGAGGCGGAACAGAAAGAACTGGTTCAAAAGCAACTCATGGATGACGAGTACAATGTGCTGAGCGGTTTGAAATTCCTGGACACCGAGGATGAAGCCCTGACCAACGACCGCAAGCAGCAGGCGGCACGTGATTATATCGATGCGGCAGATACGGCCACGCTCGCGGAGGTGTATACCGCTTTCATGTGTCATCCCAGTGACGAATATGTCCAGGAAATGGTGGACGAGCAGCTGGAAGGGACCACCCGCGAGGACATCGAAAAACAGATCGTGGAGAGCTATCCGCAATATGCCTCCATGCTTGCGGATATGGACGATGATATGCTCTTTGATTATATCAAGCGCATGGCGGGGGACCAGGTTCGTGAGCAGTACGCAGCGGAGATGGAGAAGCTGTACCGGGAGCTCAGTGATGAAGAACTGGCTGCCGACTTCGCCCTCCTGGTGCTGGAGGATGAGGATTATCTATGGATCTACAACAACGCCATGCCCCCGGTCTATTCGGATACGAATCAGAAGGAAACCTTGAAGATGCTGGGCTATGTAGATCTGGACAGTCCCAGCGTCATCAACCTGTATGCCTCCACTTTTGAGGACAAGGATGCCATCGCAACGGCCATCACCCACTACAACGAAAGAGCATCCAAAGACGATGAAATCACGTACACGGATCTGGTGGCTCTTCTGATGAGCTCCATCACCTCCATCATCAACGTCATCAGCTATGTACTGATTGCCTTTGTGGCTATTTCCCTGGTGGTGTCGTCCATCATGATCGGCATCATCACCTATATCAGCGTGCTGGAGCGTACCAAGGAGATCGGTATCCTGCGCGCCATCGGCGCCTCAAATCGAGACGTGTCCCATGTGTTCAACGCCGAGACGGTTATCATTGGCTTTACGGCCGGCGCCATCGGCATCATTCTGACGGTGCTTCTCAATATCCCGATCAATATGATCGTGCACGATCTCACAGGGATCTACTCGCTCAATTCCTCTCTGCCCACGTTGGGGGCTGTGGGACTTGTTCTGATCAGCATGATCCTGACCTCGATTGCCGGACTTATCCCATCCGGGATTGCCGCCAAAAAGGACCCTGTCGAAGCGTTGAGAACCGAATAAGAATAGGAATAGGAACAACAACAAGGCTCCCGCCGGGATACGGCGGGAGCCTTGCTTTATCGTTGTGCCTTTATCTTGCTTCGATTTCTTTTATGTTGTATTCGTTTCCGGTCAGAAGATAGGTGTGCTCGCTCTGACAATAGGGACAAATCTTTTTGTACTTCATGGTGGAGTAGGTCCTCTGGCAGTCCTCACAATAGGTAACGGCTTCAAGTGTTTCGATCTTCAGCTCTGCGTCTTTCATGAGTTCACTGCGCTTTTTTGCCCATTCCCAGCAATCCTGAATGTACATGGGGATGATCCCGCTGACTTCGCCGATTTCCAATGTTACGGAACCGACCTGTGTCAGATCATTTTCCTTGCATACCTGTTCGACCTGTTCGATGACATAAAAGACAGTTCCCAGTTCGTGCATTACTTGTCCTTACGAATGATTTTGATCTTGTTCTTGGCGATGTACTTCAGCATCGGGCCGACCTTGTCCTCGCAGCGAACCATCGTGGAGGCTTCGGGTACGTCGCGCTGCAGGTGGATGGCGTCGAACATGCACTTGGTTGTGCACAGACCACAGCCGATGCAGCGGTTCGGGTCAACAACACTGACACCGCAGCCCAGGCAGCGGCTGGCCTCGGCCTTGACCTGCTCTTCGGTGAAGGTGAGACGGTCGTGCTCAAAGCTCTTGGCCTTGCTGGCGTCGTGGCAGATTGCCTGACGGGCAGGTCTGTCAAAGCTGTCCACATCGATGACCAGATTGTCCTTATCCAGCTCGTAGAACTCGCGCAGATTGCGGCCGCGGGTAAGGCTCTGTCCTTCATTGACAAAGCGATGCAGCGATTCGGCGCCTTCACGTCCGGCAGCAATCGCATCGATGGCGAACTTCGGACCGGTGTAGACGTCGCCGCCCACAAAGATGTCCTTCTGCTCAGTCTGATAGGTGATGGGATCGGCAATGGCGTTGCCCTTCTTGCCGGTCTTGAGAGCGCCGACATCCAGGCCGCCCCAATCGATGCTCTGGCCGACGGCGGCGAGAACAGAGTCGACCTCGATAGTCTCAAACTTACCGGTGCCGACAGGGGAACGGCGTCCCTTTTCGTCGGGCTCGCCCAGTTCCATGATCTCGACCTTCAGAGCCTTGACCTTGCCATCCTCACCGAGGATCTCGACCGGCGCATTCAGGAAGCAGAACTTGACGCCTTCTTCGCGGGCTTCGGCGACCTCTTCTTTATCGGCGGGCATCTCTTCTTCGCTGCGGCGATAGATCACATAGGTTTCCGCGCCCAGACGAACAGCCGTACGGCACACGTCCATGGCCACGTTGCCGCCGCCGATGACAGCGCACTTCTTGCCGATTTCGGGCTTGTTGCCAAGATTGACCTCGCGCAGGAAATCGACGCCGCCGTACACGCCGGCAAGCTCTTCACCGGGGATGCGGAGCTTGGAGCTCTTCTGCGCGCCGATGGCGACATAGAAGCCCTGGTAACCCTCGGCACGGAGCTGATCAAGGGTGATGTCCTTGCCGATCTCGGTATTCATCTGGAACTTGACGCCCATCTTCTCGAGAATCTCGATCTCGCCCTTCAGTGCGCTTCTGTCAAGTCTGTAGCTGGGAATACCCATCACCAGCATGCCGCCGGGAGCCGAGTTGCGATCAAAAACGGTGACGTTGGTGTAGCCCATGCGCGCCAGATAGTACGCACAGCTCAGACCGGCAGGGCCGGCGCCGATGATAGCGACCTTCTGCTCATAGGGGATATCTACCGGGCGGCGGCGGATGAGCTCGGGAACGTAACGCTCCTCACTCTTCAGATCCTGCTCGGCGATGAACTTCTTGATCTCGTCGATGGCCAGAGCCTTGTCGAGAGCGCCGCGGGTGCACGCAGCCTCACAGCGGCGATTGCACACATAGCCGCAGACGGAGGGGAAGGGGTTGTCCTGCTTGATGAGCTTGAGGGCATCCAGATAACGGCCTTCCTTGGCCAGCTTGATGTAGCCCTGGATGGCGATGTGGGCGGGGCAGGCGGTCTTGCAGGGAGCGGTGCCGGACTCGTGGCAGTTCTTGCGATTGTCCGCAACATAGTTGGGGTTCCACTTGTCCTTGCCCCATTTCAGACCGGTGGGCAGCTCCTGCTGCGGATACTTGACCTCACCGTTCTTGGTGCAGAGCTTCTGACCAAGCTTCACGGCGCCGGCAGGGCAGACCTCAACGCACTTGCCGCAGGCAACGCAGTTATCCTTGTTGACGTGAGCGCGGTAAGCGGAAGCGGAAAGATTCTGCGTGTTGAAGTACTGGCTGGTGCGCAGAGCAAAGCAGACGCCCAGGTCGCAGTTGCACAGACCGAAGATCTTGTCGGAGCCGTCGATGTTCGTGACCTGATGGACATAGCCGTTATCCTCGGCGCGCTGGCAGATCTGCAGCACTTCTTCTCTGGTGATGTAGCGGCCCTTGCCTGTTTCAACCAGATAATCGGCGAAGTCGCCAAGACCGATGCAGCAGTCGTCCTGAATCTCGCCGGAGCCCTCGCCGAACAGACGGCGGGCGTTGCGGCAGGAGCAGTAGCCGACGGAGAAGTGGCCGTCGTACTTGTCAAGCCAGTGGGAGATATGCTCGATATCGGCGGATTCATTTTTAGCGGGAATGGCCTTCTCAACGGGGATGACATGCATGCCCACGCCGTCGCCGCCGGGAGGGATCAGATGGGTCTTGCCTTCAAGAGGCAGGAAGGTCATCTTGTCAAAGCTCTCGGCCAGCTCGGGATACTTGTCTACCTGCCAGCGAACCATGTTGGTCATCTCCGCGATGCCGGGGACGAACAACTGAACGTACCACTGCTTCTCGTGATTGGGATTCTCATAGTTGTACTCTACGATGCCATGGTTGGCCGCGTCGGTCAGCAGCTCAACAATGCGCTCCTCGGACTTGCCGGTGAGCTTGGCGATCTGCGCGGTGGTCTTGGGTTTGCGAAGCTCCATTTTTAGCATGATTTCAGCGATCTCATCGCTGGAGCACGCGCGGTCGAGAATGATGTATTCCGGATCATTCTCCGTCAGACGCTTGATGCCGAACTTGTAGGGAAGGCGGTCAGTGATCATTTTGCCAAGGTCAAAAAGAATTTCTCTTGCCATGTGCTGTCTCCTCTCCAGAATTGTATTACCCTCTTTTATGTGAAGAAACGTCTGTGCATTTCTGTTCACTTTATCTTACCATACAGATATGGAAAAGTCACGAAAAAAGATGTGCAGCACAACAGTTTTTCTGCTGTGCTGCACAAATCATGTGATTTTGTCTAAACAGTTTCTTCCGGGAGTTTACACACGTCGATCCATTCCAGCGCACGGGAGTAGCGATAAAGCTCATCCAGGTTCAGCTCGATGGCGCTGCTGGCGCTGCCGACGGCAGGAAACACCGTTTCAAAGCGCTGCAGGCTCACATCCAGGTACACCGGGATATCCTCGCTGATGCCAAAGGGGCAGACGCCGCCCACCGGATGGCCCACCAGTTCCAGCACCTCCTCGGCGGAGAGCATTTTCGCTTTCATATGGAATTTGTCCTTAAACTTGTGGTTATCGATGCGGGCGTCGCCGGCGGCCAGAATCAGCATGCAGCCCTCCGGCGTTTTGAAGGACAGGGTCTTTGCGATTCGTGCACCCTCCACGCCCAGGGCCTGCGCGGCCAGCTCGACGGTGGCGGAAGATACCGTAAACTCGATGACGCGATCCTCAATCCCGAGCGAGCGGAAATAGGCGCGTCCTTTTTCAATGGACATATCTTACCTCTTAGAATGTGATATGAAGCAGCTCGACGAAATAGCTGGCGGGAAACCGGGTGGTTTTACGAAGAAAGTTATTATAGTCGCGGATCGCGTCGTCCACATCGTCCACATCCGACAAATTAGTTCCGGATGCAACTACCGCCTGATAACTGCTGATCAGAGCGTCGAAATCACCGGTTGAAAGTGTGGCACGAGCCTGGGTTCTCAGCTCACTCAGGCCATTCTCCTCGGCAAACTCATCGATCTCTTCGTACACCTCGTCGCAGACGCGGTCATACTTCCGCTCCATTTTGATCTTTACGTTGAGACAGGTAGAAAGGATGACTATAAGCGCACAGAAAACGACCGCAAAAACAGGATTCTTGAACAGCTTCATATCAACCCTGCATATCCAGCAGCTTCTGCTTCAGCTGGCCCTCGATGCGGCCCAGCTCTACCTCTGCCTGCTGTCGCGCGGCACGTCCGTCGTCCTGGATCTTGCGGACCTCGTCGAGCGTGGCGATAAGCTCCAGGTTGGTTTTCTTCAGGGTCTCCAGATCCACGATGCCGCGCTCGGACTCTCTGGCAACATTGACGCTGCCCTGGTGGAGCTTTCTGGCGTTGCTCTCTAAAAGCTGGTTGGTCACATCGGTCACCTCGCGCTGGGCCTTCATAGCCTCTTCGGAATGGTACATGGACAGGCCGAGAACCATCTGACTCTTCCACAGGGGGATGGTGTTGACGATGGAGGAGCGGATCTTCTCGCTCATGAGGGTATCGTTGTTCTGGATCATGCGGATCTGGGGAGACATTTGGATGGAGATGGTGCGGGTAAGCTCCAGATCGTGGATCTTCTTCTCGAAGCGGCCGATCATGTTGGCAAAATCGTTGGCGGCCTGGGCGTCCTCGGGCAGCCCGGACTCGCGGGCCTTGCGCTGATACTCGGGCAGATCGACCTCACGCAGCTCCTTGATCTTCAGTTTGCCGGCGATGATGTACATCGTCAGCTCTTTCATATACTCCTGATTCTTCTCATACATTCTGTCCATCATGCTGATGTCCTTGAGAAGAACGACCTCATGCTTTTCCAGCTCTTCCACGATCTTGTCTACGTTGACTTCCGCCTTGTCGTACTGAGCCTTGACAGAGGCCAGATCCTGCTTGGTCTTGTTGAACAGACCGCGCAGACCCTTTTTCTGCTCCGGGTCAAAATTCATACCCTTGAGCTCGACCACCAGGTTGCTGAGCATATCGCCGACTTCGCCAAGATCCTTGGTGCGCACGGCACTGAGAGCGGAATCGGAAAACTCCGAAATGTTCTTCTGGGCATTGCTGCCGTAGTTGAGAACCTGCTCGGTGTTGAGGATGTCGATCTTCTTGGAGAATTCGGTGACGGCGGCCTGCTCGGCGGGGGAGAGCTTTTCAAGCTCCAGGCGCTCGACCGGGATTTCTTCCTTCTTTTCCTCTTCCTTTACTTCTTCCGCGACCGCGGCGACGGCCTGTGCGTTTGGCTCCAGCGTCAGACTGGGAATGTAGCTTTTCTCTGCATCGCTCATGTTTTCTTTTCCTTTCTGTTACTGAGGCATCTGCTGAAGCAGGCCTTCCTGCTTCGGCGGCTGCTGCTCACGGTTTATTTTTTCCGCCTGTGCGTTCAGATTAAAGTCTCCCTCACCGGTAAGACCTTCGCGCGCAAGCATGGTATTCATGACTTCAATGTCTGTTTCGATATCAAGAGCCTGGTTGGCAAACAGGGAGTCCAGTCGTTTTTTATAGGCAACGATCGCGGCGTCGAGCATTTCGTTGATGTTTTTCATGCTCTTATCAAGATTTTCACCTTCGATGCCGAGAGAGCTCATCCGATCATAGGCGTTGAGAAGCTTGATCGTGGTGGGCAGGTAGTAATTCATGAATTTCTTGATCTGGGGGATGTCCTTCGGATCGTCAATGGCATCCTGAGCGATCTTATCGGTAATGCGCATGATCTCGTTGATCTTTTTGCGGATCTCCGGATCCTTGATGGACATATACAGACGTCCCATCTCGCTCAGCGCGCGGTTGCCCTCTTCGATAATGGGATCGATTTCCGGGCCGTAGCTCTTCTTTGCCGCCTGCTTCTTCGCCTCCGCTGCGGCCTTGACGGCGGCGGCCTCAGCTTCCGCCTGCTCCTTTTTCATCGCTCTCTTGGCAGATATTCTGCCTGCGATAAAAGCGCCGCCCACACAAAGGCCCAGCGTCAGAAGAAGCCCCCAGACCTCATAGAGCGGAAAGGCCATTGCCGAGAAAAGCCACAGTATGGCAAAAACATAAAGCGGCGGAAGAATACTGCCGCGTCTTCTGCGGTTACGCAATGCTCGTTACCCCCGTGTTCTGATAATTCACTTTATTGTATATCTAAAAAACTGTCGCGTCAAGTGGAAAGCCGGAGGCTGCGGTCGGACGAAAACAGGAAAAAATGAACAGGGTTTAAACTTTTTCCACCGCACCCGCGGAAAGGCGAAAAACGGCCAAATTTCGGGCATTTTACCTATTGCCGTATGTGGGAAAGAATGTTAAAATACTACTTCGAAATAAGGATGCCTGAGCATTATCATGTGATCATCGGGAGAGAGATATGATTAAAATTGCTCCGTCTATCTTATCGGCTGATTTTGCCTCCCTTGGCGCCGAGGTGGAAGACATCCGGCGCGGCGGCGCGGACTATGTCCATTTTGATGTGATGGACGGCCGCTTTGTTCCCAATATATCCATTGGGATCCCGGTCCTGAAATCGCTGCGCAAAGCCACCGATCTGTTTATTGACGCGCATTTGATGATTGTAGAGCCCGTTCGCTATGCCCGCGCTTTCTGCCAGGCCGGCGCCGATCTGGTGAACTGCCACGTGGAAGCGGATTCGGCTGAGAATATTCTTGCAGCTCTGGACCAGATCAAAAGCTGCGGCAAGAAAGCGGGCGTTACCCTCAAGCCCGGAACGGACGCCATGGCGGTGGAGCCGTATCTTGATCTGGTCGATCTTGTGCTGATCATGACGGTTGAGCCGGGCTTTGGCGGCCAGAGCTTTATGCACGATATGCTGCCGAAAATCGAGACTGTGCGCGAGCTCATCGATAAGCGAAATCCCGGCTGTGAGCTGGAAGTGGACGGGGGAATCGACCCGGTTACGGCTCCGCTTGTCAAGCGCGCTGGTGCCAACGTCCTTGTCGCGGGCAGTGCTGTCTTCAAAGCAAAAGACCGCGCCGAAGCTATCGCTGCTATCAGAAATTCTTAAGGAGCATACGGTCATGTCCTTTTTTCCCGCATCTCTTGAAAACCTGATCGACAAATTTGCCTCTCTGCCCGGCATCGGGAAGAAGAGCGCCCAGCGCCTGGCTTTTTATCTTCTCGCCCAGAGCGACGAGGAGGCCAAGGCTTTCGCCGACGCCATCAGCGAGGCCAAGTCCTCGGTCCACTGCTGCAAGGTATGCCAGAACCTGACGGACGGGGAAATCTGCTCGATCTGCCGGAGCGACCGGCGTGAAAAGGGGACTATCTGTGTGGTCTCTGAGCCGCGCGATGTTGTCAGCATCGAGCGCGGGCGGGAATACAACGGCACCTATCATGTGCTGCACGGCGCACTTTCACCTATGAATCACGTGGGCCCGGACGACATCCGCATCAAAGAACTGCTGGTGCGTGTCGCGGAAAATGATGTGGAGGAAGTCATCATGGCCACTAACCCCGACACCGAGGGTGAGGCCACTGCGATGTATATCTCCCGTCTGCTCAAGCCGTTTCAGGTCAAGGTGACCCGCCTGGCCTACGGCATCCCTGTCGGCTCCAACCTGGAATTCGCCGACGATGCGACGCTCAATCGCGCCATCGAAGGGCGAACCGAGATGTGAGCGCGTATTATTTCTTTCCTTTCGTGGGAACAATCATGTACAGAGGCGTGTGATCTGCCCTGTATGTGTTACTTACGGATTACTGTTTGATTGGAGGAATTATGATCTCAAAACTGAAAATTATCCCTCTTGGCGGCCTTGGCGAGGTCGGCAAGAATATGACCGTGTTTGAATTCGGCAGCGATATGATCGTTGTGGACTGCGGTATGGGATTTCCGGACGAGGACATGTATGGCGTCGATATTGTCCTCCCTGATTTCGCATACCTCAAAGCAAACGCAAGCCGCATCAAGGGCCTGATTCTGACCCATGGACACGAGGACCATATCGGTGCTGTGCCGTATCTGATGCGCGAGCTGAACATCCCGATCTACACGACACCGCTGACCGCCGCACTGGTCGAACTGAAGCTGGAAGAACACGATCTGCTGTACAATACCCAGATATTTACGAAAAAAACCGGCTCCAGCTTCCGGCTTGGCTGCTTTACGATAGAATTCATCCACGTGAATCACAGCATCCCCGACTCGGTCGCGCTGGCGATCGGAACGCCCATCGGCACCGTGGTGCATACGGGTGACTTCAAAATCGACGTGACCCCGATCTCCGGCGGTATGATCGATCTGACCCGTTTCGGTCAGCTTGGCAACGAGGGCGTGCTTGCCCTTCTCAGCGACTCCACCAACGCCGAGCAGCCCGGCCACTCCGCTTCTGAGCGCAAGGTTGGCCAGAGCTTTGATAAACTCTTCTCCGGCTGTGATGAGCGCATCATCATTACCACCTTTGCCTCCAACGTGCACCGGCTTCAGCAGATCATCTCTGTTGCGGCCAAACACAATCGCAAGGTGGCCATCACCGGACGCAGTATGGAGAACATTCTGCGTGTCGCCACCGTTCTCGGCTATATGGATATCCCCGAGAACGTGATGACTGATATCGAGCACATCAATAAACTGCCGAAAAATCAGATCGTGATCATTTCCACCGGCAGCCAGGGCGAGAGTATGTCCGCCCTTTACCGCATGGCCTTCAGCGAGCACAAGCAGGTTACCATCCGCCCCGGCGACCGGGTCATCATCTCTGCTTCGGCCATCCCCGGCAACGAGACCACCATCAGCCGCGTCATCGACGAACTGTTCCACAAGGGCGCGGAGGTCATTTATGACCGGCACACCGATCTGCACGTCTCCGGACACGCCTGCCAGGAAGAGCACAAAATGATGCTGGCTTTGACGCGGCCGAAGTATTTCATTCCCGTTCACGGCGAGTATCGCATGCTGGTCCGTCACGCGGAGATGGGCAAGCTGATGGGTGTTGCACCGCAGAATATCGTGATCGCGGAAAACGGCGATGTGATCACCCTTGGAAAAAAGGGAATTTCCAAGGAAGGCACAGTCCAATCGGGCGCTATTCTGCTGGACGGCAGCGGTACCGGCGAGGTCGGCAGCGTGGTCATGCGCGACCGGCATAAGCTGGCGGAGGACGGCATGGTCGTCATCGTCATGTCGTATTCTTCCTATGACCACAAGATCCTCGGCGAGCCAGAGATCCTGACCCGCGGCTTTATCTATGTGAAGGAAGCCGAGGAACTGATGGAAGAACTCAAGCGCGTGACCATGGAAACCGTGCTGAGCTGCGAACAGGCCAAAATCGTCGACTGGAGCACGATCAAGAGCAAGGTCAAAAACAATATCTCCGGCTATCTTTTCAAAACCATGCATCGCAGTCCGATGATTCTCCCCGTCATTTCCGAGGTGTGAACATGAATATCCAGATCTTCGGCAAGAGCAAATGCTTTGATACCAGGAAAGCAGAGCGCTACTTTAAGGAGCGCAGGATCAAGTATCAGTATATTGATGTTCTGAAATACGGCATGAGCAGGGGCGAACTGAATGCGGTGAAAAGCGCCGTGGGCCTTGATGCCATGATCGACACACAGGACGAGGATTACCCGATGATCACCTACCTGGCTTCTTCCGAGGCCAAGCTGGATAAGCTTTACGAGGATGCGTACCTGATCAAAACGCCCATCGTACGCAACGGCAAGCAGGCAACCGTCGGCTACTGCCCGGAAGTTTGGAAAAAGTGGGAATAAAAAAAACTCTCATTCCGATTACAGGAATGAGAGTTTTTTTATTTGATGAATCGATCAGATGATGTTCAGCACAAAGGTCAGAACAACAAAGACAAGCGCAAAAACAGGAGTCAGCTTAGCGAGCTTGGCATCCCAGGTCTTGGCCTTTCCCTTGGACAGGAAATTATCAGCGCCGCCGGAAATCGCGCCGGACAGGCCCGCGCTTTTACCGCTCTGCATCAGAACGATCACGGTGACGGCAAGGCCGGAGAGAAGCTGGAAGATGGCAAGAATGATCTGAAGAGTAGACATGTATTTCAATCCTTTCGAAATAATCATTTTTCACAGCTTACTGGAGTATACCATAGGGCGATAGACAATTCAAGAGTTTTTTCGCTTAAATCGATTCAGAAAAAGGAATAAAAGAGAACCAAAGCAAGGGTTATAAAATTTATAATGAAAACATATCAAATACGATATAGACGGTTTCAAAAGTGTGTGTTATAGTACGTATAAGAAGTCGTTTTGCCAAAAAGGAGAGATAAAACGTGAATTTGCTTCATTTGCGTTATGCCGCGGAGGTCGCCAGGTGCGGTTCGCTGAGTAAGGCTTCACAGAAGCTTTTGATTGCGCAGCCTAACCTGAGCCGTGCTATCAAGGAACTGGAAAAAGCGCTTGATGTGACGCTCTTTGAACGAAATGCCCAGGGTATGAAGCCCACCGCCTTCGGGCGTGAACTGTTCGAGAGCGCGGAAAAGATATTTGATGAATTGGATTCGCTGGAGGAGCGCTGCCGGGAAACCGGCCATCCCCGTCAAGTCTTTTCCATCTCCGTTCCCAAGTCCGGGTATTTGGCCGATGCTTTCGTGCGTTTTGCCTGCAAGCAGGATCCGGAGAGCACTGAACTACATTATGCCGAGTTTTCCACCCCGGATATTATCGATAACGTGATTCAGAACAAGAGCTTGATTGGTATCGCTCGTTATTCCGCAGCTGCCGAGAATGCGTATTCCACACTTTTCAATGAAAACCAGATCGAAATGTATCCGCTTGTGGAATTCAGTCCTGTCCTGATCATGAGCCGCACGAGTCCGCTGGCCACGATGCCGCTTATCCGTCTGCAGGATCTGGATGCCTACTCCGAGATCATGCAGGAGGAGGAAGCGGTTCCTCAGATTTCCGCATCCGCTGGCAAATTGGCGGATCCGTCCGGGGAAAAAAAGCGCCGTATTTTTGTGTACGACCGCGCATCTCAGCTTCAACTTCTGTCAGAAAATCCGGATACGTTTCTCTGGGCGCCATCTCTTCCGGAAAAACAGCTTGCGGCCTATCGCCTGGTTCAGCGTCCCTGCGTTGACAACCGGAAGAAGATCCGGGATACGCTTATTTACCGCAAGGACTATGACTTTACGGAACTGGACAAGGCGTTTCTGCAGGAAGTGGAGGCCACCCAGACTCTTCATCGGGTCGGCACCGTCCTGGGCCATCTGCCCGTCAAACAGGAATAAAACGTTAATGATATATGAAGAAACGAGGACGTTTAACATTCCAAACGTCCTCGTTTCTTCATTACTGGGGAGTTTTCAGAGTTCCTTGACATACAGACGGTCGATCTCTCCGCCGTAATTCACGATGTCTTTCAGATATCGATACCCGTATTTTTCATACAGACCCACATTCGCCGTGGGGATGTACGTCCGCTCTAAACCGGCTTCTTTGGCGTATCGGTTCGCGAAATCGATCAGCTTCTCACTTATCCTTCTTCCGCGATATGCTTCACTGACAAAGATGGTCGAGATCCATGGATAAATCTCCGGCAGTGGATAATAGTCGGTTTTTGCAATGGTTGCCATTCCGACGATTATATCCCCGCCCATGGCTGCAAACGGTGTCTCCCAGTCTTCAAAGCTCCAGGCGCGGATTCTGGCAACAGTGTGCTCTTTTACTTCCAGCCAGGAGAATTGCTGTACATAGCACAAAAGCTTTCTCGCCCCGTCCGTGCCTTGTTCGATTTTCTGTATGATGATGTGATCGTTGTCCATACCATCAACCCTTCAGAACGGCTTTGATCACGGCAAGCAGCAGAAGGTGTCCGGGATAAAACACATAGAAAAGCCACTTCAGTCCTCTCCCTTTCTTCCCGTTATAAAGAGCAAGAGGAATGAAACTGAACCCTGTCGCGCAGTAATACCCCATCGTTCTCGTAAGAGCGAGAAAGGCCACGCCTGCCGCGCTGCGTATAAGGGGATGCTTCTGACGGAGCACATAGAAAAGGAAAACGGCGATGACAGCAAAAGCGGTGTAATCCGCGCGCAGCACAAGGGATGCAAGAGCGAGAAGCGCAACGGCCAGCACGCCCAATCCGGTCCTCCAGAAGGGTATCTTCTTTTCTTTGTTGTCCTTTCCGCCCCGAATGGCGTCGAACAGCATCAGTCCCAGGATTGAGAGAAAAAAGGTCAGCATGATGTTCTGATGCCCGAAACCGATTTTTCCTTCAAAGGCCAGGTCGAACGGGATCTCACTGATCAGCGCAAAGAGCCCCATACGAAGAAGGTATTCCTTTTTATCCCGCGTGTGGGCAAAGCCCTCCGCAATACAGAAGGAGAAAAGGGGCATGGCCAGCCGGCCGATCATCCTGGGCCACATCAGGCCGGGGAAAAACATGTCGCCCACGTGATCGAACACCATGCTGACCATGGCGATGAGCTTGAGCATAGTTCCGTCCAGAACCTGGCATTTTTTTAAACAGCTCATTTGTAAAGCCTCTCCTGTGTTCTGCTCTGCGTGAGCAGGCATACCGTCTCCACATGCGCCGTCTTGGGAAAAAGATCAAAAGCTTTTGCCTCCCGCAGGGAATAGCCCAGCGAGCTGAACAGCAGGATATCGCGTGCCAGCGTGGCCGGATTGCAGGAAACATACACCACGCGCGCGGGCTCCATCGAAGCGACGGCTCTGATTGCCTCCTCGCTCATTCCTTTGCGTGGCGGATCGACCACAACGGTATCCGGCCGCAGTGCGCGGTGGGCAAGCTCCAGGGCCGCGGCTCCCGCATCACCGCAAAGGAATTCCACGTTATCGACGCCGTTGACCGCTGCGTTTTCCCGCGCGTTTTCGATTGCCTGCGGAACGATTTCTGCGCCGATAACTTTCTTGAACTGCCGCGCCAGACGCAGACTGATGGTCCCGGCGCCGCAGTACAAATCAAAGGCCAACTCACCGCCCAGCGCGTAAGCGGCCGCCTGCTCGTAAAGCCGCTCGGCCTGCGGCGGATTGATCTGAAAAAAAGCCTGGGGAGAGATGGAAAACCGGGAGGAACACAGCTCGTCCACGATCTCGGCGCGCCCCCAGAGTGTATAGAACGCCCCGGCGAGGATCGTATTTCCCTTTGTCCGATTGATATTCAGCACGATCCCTGTTGCTTCCGGGCAGGCAAGACGAAGCGTTCTGACAAGTGCCTCGGTTTTATCACCGAAGCCTTTGGCGGATACAACACAGATGACCGCGTCGCTTGTTTTTACGGCCACGCGGCAGAAAACGTGCCGCACGGTGCCGCTTCCGGACTTTTCGTCATAGGCCGGGATGCTGTTTTCGTTCAAAAAAGCGGTGATCGAACGCGCGGCGCGCTCGCCAAGCTCGTTTTGGATGAGACAGCTATTTACGCTGATCAACTCGTGAGTCCGTTCACGGAAAAAGCCGCAGTCAGCCAGACCGTCCCGCTCCGCCACGGCAAACACACCCTTGTTGCGATAGCGTTCGGTCTTTTCACTGCCTACGATCTCTCCGGCCAGAACCTCCTGTTTTCCGATATGCCGCAGCGCGTCATTGACGCGGGAGAGCTTGAAGCGCAGCTCCTCTTCATAACACATATGCCAGGTATCGCAGCCGCCGCACTTGCCAAAATATGGGCATAGAGACTCCACACGCGCCGTAGAAGGCAACAGCAGCTCCTCACCCCGCGCGTAGATTACGGAGGAAGTGACCTTTACGATACGGATGCGCCAGCGTTCGCCCACCAGGGCGCGCGGCACGAACACAGCGCGGCCGTCAATCCGGCAAACGCCGTAGGCCTCGCTGGTATAGCCGTCGATGGTGACGGTATAGCATTTGTTTTTCTCAATCGTTTCCATGGCTGTATTCTAACAGATTTTTTCATGTCTTTCAATGTGCTGGAGGCTTCTGATGCATAAAAGATAGGAAAGCGGTGAAAACTATGAGGGCGAGAGGAGGGATTATCATGAAAAGAACCAGGAAAGCAGTTCTTGGGATTCTCGCCGCAGTCACGCTTCTGTCCGGCTGCGGGATGGTTGAAGACGGCTATATCCGTGACACGCCTGCTCCCACGACCGCTCCGGTGCAGAGTCCGTATCTGCCTGTTTCGCCGATTCCTACGCTTCGCCCGGAAACGGATCACGGCACGGATGAGGACGTGACCGACACGCCGGAGGGCGGTGTGAACGACCGAACCGAGAACAGCGCAAATCCGAAGAACTGAAAAAATCGGGCCTATTGGCCCGATTTTTCTTGCAATTCGCTAAGGCTTAGATTATGATGCCGGTTAAGGGGTGATATCATGAGCTACATACCAACGCCGCAGCAGGCGGAAGAGCTGCTGAAACAGTACAACAAGGAACCATTTCACATCCAGCATGGCGAGACCGTTTCCAAAGTCATGGGCGAGCTTGCCAAACGCTACGATCCGGATCGGGAGGATTTCTGGCGCAGCGTGGGTATGCTGCACGACATCGATTTTGAACTGTACCCCGAACAGCATTGCGCCAAGGCAGACGAGATGCTTCATGAGCTGGGGCTGGATGAAGAGCTGATTCACGCCGTTGTAAGCCATGGATACGGTATCTGCTACGATGTGGAACCCACTCAGACGATGGAAACGGTGCTCTTCGCCACGGATGAGCTTACCGGACTGATCGGGGCTGTGGCCCTGATGCGTCCCACAGGGCTGTCCGATATGGAAGTCAAATCCGTCATGAAGAAATTCAAGGACAAGAAGTTCGCTGCCGGCTGTTCGCGCGATGTGATCCGCAGGGGAGCGGACATGCTGGGGATGGAGCTCAATGAGTTGATCGCCATGACCATTGAAGCAATGCGTGCCTGATGCTGCGCATTTATTTCTGCACGCCTGGGCGAAACGTGCCTGCATTTCCGGAGGAGCTCATCTCTGGCTATCGGAAGGAAAAGCTCTCCCATCAGCGCAATGAACGTCTGCGCAGACAGTCGCTTCAGACGGAGAGACTTCTGCGATATGCGCTGCACGACTGCGGCTATACTGTAACGGTGGCCCTCCCGCTCATAACCGGTCCGCACGGCAAGCCAGAGCTGAAGGACGGCTCGCTGTTCTTCAGCCTGTCTCATACCGGGGACGGGATCCTCTGTGCCGTCAGCGACCGTCCTGTGGGTGCCGACTTAGAGCGCAGAAGAGCCCATGAGCGCTATGAGGCGCTGATACGGCGCTGCTTCTGCGCCGCGGAGCGCGCATATCTCGCTGCTTCTTCAGAGCCTGACGATACGTTCACAGAGCTTTGGACGAAAAAGGAGAGCTATATCAAGCTTTTGGGTCACGGCCTTTCTTTGCCGCTGCAGTCCTTCTGCGTGCTGGA
>ONSQ01000098.1 GCA_900320465.1 uncultured Eubacteriales bacterium | reverse complement strand
GCGCGGCGTCGCCGTTCTTTCTCAGGTAAGCCCGGTAAAAGTACCGGTTCTGGCCGATGTAGGAGATCAGCGGCTCCAGCGCGTCGCTGGAGCTTTCCAAGCGCGTCAGGAAATCGCCTTGACTTCCCACCGTGCGGAACAGTCCTTTCTGGATCTCCTTTTCCGTCTTTTCCATCAGGTCGGGAATATCCCGGTAGTGCCGGTAGAAGGTTGAGCGATTGATTTGCGCCGCCTCGCAGAGCTCAGACACTGTGGGCTCCTTCTCCCGCTCGAGGAAGCAAAGCAACTCCTGCCGCAGCCGTCGTTCCGTCTCCTGATGGAGCTGGTTGTTGGCCGTATTCATAAAAGCTCCTCCTTCACGCGCTTATACTCACTTGCAAAGATCACGGCAGCGATCAGCGCCGCTCCTATATCCGCCGCCATGTGCTACAGCAGCGGGATCAGCAGCAGCCCCTGCCGCAGCAGAGAGACCACGATCGCACTTTTGGCCTTCCTCGTACTCTGCAGGAAATTCGTACAGAGATATACCACGCCCAGAAACGGCGCGCCCGCCATAACGTAAAGCATGAACTGTTCGCCCATGGCGGCAACCTCCGCTTCCTTGAGAAAGAGAGAGATGAGGAAATGCCGGAAAGCAAAGCAAAACGCCACCGCACCGAGGCCGATGCCGCCAGTGAGCAAAGCCAACTTTCGCAGGGTCTCCCGCAGGCGAGGCAGATTCTTTGCGCCGTAGCAATAGGCGAGCAGGGGCTGCACGCCCATGCAGATCCCCATCTGCACCATGGAGATCAGCATGCTGGATTTGCCCGCCGCGGCGCGGGCCGCGATGGCGTCCGTCCCATGCTGAGAGAGAAGGCTGTTAGAGAAGGTGGAGGCAAAACCGGAGAGCACCGTGCTGGCCGCGTTGGGAAGGCCCAGCGCCGCGATCGACAGCAGCTCGCCCGGCGCGGCCAGAGCCCGTTTGGGGTCCAGTGATATTACCGCCGCCCGGCGGAGGCAGTAGAAAAGATAGTAAGCGGTGCCGACCACATTGCCCAGCACCGTGGCGATCGCGGCACCCGTGGTGCCCCAGCGGAAGACGAGGATAAACAGCGGGTCGAGCAGGATATTGGTAAAGGTTCCGGTCAGGTTTCCGATCAGGCCCTCTTTCACGGCGCCCTCCGAGCGGATCAGCATCCCCATCGACGAGGGCAGCAGCATAAACGCCGTACCCAGCGCCAGCACGCTCTGATACCGCTTTGCGTCCTCCCACATTTCGGGCTTGGTGCCCAGCATGCGGAGCAGCGGAGTTTGAAACATAAGCAGCAGGATACCGACAGCAAGGCCGATCCCGATAGCCGCCCAGAAGCAGAGGCTGGAGGTGTTCTTCGCTTTTTCCGTGTCCCCGGCGCCGATGGCGTTGGCCAGGATCGCGCTGCCGCCCGCTCCGAGCATGGTGGCAAGCGCCATGATGATGCTGAACACCGGCATGACGATGGAGACAGCCGCTACCTTGGCGGTATCCCGCAGCTGGGCGATGAAAAAGAGATCGGCCATGTTGTAGAAGATCATGACCACGATGGTCAGCAGGCTGGGCAGCGCCAGCGAAAAGATCGAACGCCAGACCGAGCTGTCCCGAAACAGCGCCTCATATCTGCTTTGTTTTGTGTCCATGGGCCGCCTCCTTTTCTGATTTGATTTTATTATACGAAAGGCCGAAGGACGACGCAAGAAACAATATTGCGATATTTGTTGCAATAATAAAATAGGCAAATATGAAAACATGAAATCCAATCTGCGGATGGGCAAGGAGCTGCCGTTCTGTCATAATGAGGCCAGAAAGCACCGCAGGAGGTATATCTAATGCCGAAGATCAATAAAGTGGTGACCACGGTCTGGTACAATAAGCAGAACATGCACGACCTGCTTATGATAAGGAGCGCCTGACCGAAGAAGTCAAAGACGCGGACGTGGCCATTGTGATGGGCGACGTGGATCCCTGCCTGCTGGGGGAAAACAGCCTCAAGTGGATCCAGTGCGACCATGCGGGGCTCAACGGCTCCGCCCGGCCGGAGGTCTTTGCCCGCGGCATCCCCGTGACCGGCGCGGCGGGGCGCAGCGCCCCGGTGCTGGCCGAGCACGCCGTCTATTTCATGTTCCAGGGCTGCTATCACACGAAAGAGCTGCTGGCCGCCCAGGAAAAGGCGCAGTGGGGCGTGGAGGGCAGCGAGAGCTGGCGCGGTCTCTATGGACGCACGGCGGGCATCATCGGCATGGGCAACAACGGCCGCCTGCTGGCCGAGCGTCTGCACGCCTTCGGCATGAAGATCATCGCCTATAACCGCTCGCCCATTCAGGGGCTGGACTACATCGACCGGAAGCTCTCCGGCAAAAACGGCGACACCGTCGAACCGCTGCTGCGGCAGTCGGACTTTATCATCCTCACCATCGCGCTGACCGACGAGACCTTTCACATGCTGAACAAAGAGAGTTTCCGGCAGGTTAAGCCCGGCGCCTTTCTCGTAAACATGGCGCGCGGCGGCCTTGTCTGCACGGAAGACCTGATCGAGGCTTTGAAGGACGGCACCCTTTCCGGTGCCGGATTGGACGTGTTCGAGGAGCAGCCGCTTTCACCCGATTCCCCGCTTTGGCACATGCCCACGGTGTACATCACGCCGCACTGCACGCCCCAGGTACCCGACCGGCAGGCGGCCACCATCGCCATCATCCGGGAAAACGCCCGCCGTTTTGAGGCCGGCGAACCCTTAATGAATCTCATGCGTCCCTCCGATGCTGTCACCGGCCAGACGGCCGAGGGCGGCTGGGCGCGGATGATGAATTCCGGGCTCACCAAGGAGCAGATCGCCGCCATGCCGCTGGAGAAATACCTTGGCGTACGCGGCTGGACAGATCCATCGGAATGGATGTAAAAAAACTCATACTCTCACTCCTCTCTTTTCTCACGAGGCGCAGGCAAAACAATCTTGCCTGCGCCTCAATTTCTTCGGATGTTTTTCATTTTAACAAAACCTAAACATTTCTCCAATAAAACGCAAACAAGCCGCCTGTATTCTTGGATCATCCCAAGCGGGAGAAAACAAAAAACAAATCCACGAATCATGGAGGAATATACAATGACTACCGTTCTTAACAATAATGAGCTTTACATAGTCACCGGGGCCGCAGGCAATCTGGGCAGCGCCATCGTCCGCCATCTGGTCGCAAACGGCAAGGCCGTCCGCTCCTTCGTCCTCCGGGGCGAGGAGGCCGCGAAGCACCTGCCCGAGGGCGCCAACGTCTATGAGGGCGACGTGACCGACGTCTCCACGCTGAACACGCTCTTCTCCGACATCCCCGAAAACACCGCTGTCTACTGCATCCACTGCGCGGCCATGGTCTCCGTCAGCAACCTGGTGGCGGACAAGATCTGGCATGTGAACGTGGACGGCACGCAGAACATCATCGACCAGTGCAAGGCCCACGGTGCGCGCCTCATTTTCATCGGCTCCACCGGCGCCATCCCCGAGGAGCCCAAGGGCACCGTCATCCGCGAGGTGGAGCACTTCGATCCCAACGCCGTCATCGGCATCTACGACCAGACCAAGGCGGCCTCCTGCCAGCTGGTGCTGGACGCCATCCATGCCGGTGAGATCGACGGCTGCCTGATCCTGCCGAGCGGCATCTCCGGCCCCGGCGACTACACCTTCGGCAACGTGGCCGGCGTCATCAAGGAGTACGTGGAGGGCAAAATGCCCGCCGGCGTCGAGGGCACCTTCAACTGCGCCGACAACCGCGATATGGCCGAGACCATCGTCCGCGCCTGCAGGGAAGGCCGCAGCGGCGAGAGCTACATTCTCGGCGGCGACCAGATCGGCATGAAGGAGGTCTTCGACATCCTCGCGGAGCACACAGGCCTGCCCACCATCAAGACCATCCTGCCCGCCGGTATGGGCAAATTCCTCGGCAGCATGAGCGACATGGCCGAAATGGTCACCCACAAGCCCCAGCGTATGACCAGCTTCGCCGTGTATAACCTCGTGCGCAACAACGAATTCGACTCTTCCAAAGCCGAGCGCGAGCTGGGCTACAGCCCCCGCTCCATGGCGCAGAGCATCGCCGAGGAGATCGACTGGATGATCGGCGAGGGCATCGTCACCCTGCCTGAGCCAAAGGAGCCGGATACCCGCAGCTTCCAGGAGAAGTTCGCCGAGGCCAACAGTGCCATCGGCCACAGTATCGCCCAGGGCGTCAAAGCGGCCGGACACGGCGTCGCGGTGGGTTGCAAGGCCGTGGAGCACGGCGTGGTCGCCATGGCGGATGGGATCGAGGACGGCATTCACGCCATGGGCGAGAACTTCCGCGAGATGACCATGCTGCGTGCGGGCGCCGCTTATGAAGCCGCTCCCGCAGTTGACGAAAACGAGGGCGGCATCGTCAACTCTTACGAAAACACCGAAGCGCTAAGCAAGAAATTCCCGGTGGAGCATCCCACCACGATCCTGCCCGGCATGGAGACCGCGATCCGGAACCGCCTGCTCAACGGCTTTGAAAACTGGAACCGGGGCTTTGAGGCCTGGAAGGCCTGGGGCGACATCCTCTACACGCCCGCGTCCATGTACAATGTCCACGGCGTGCGTCTGACGCTGCCGGAGTACCAGCAGGCCATGCTGCTGACCCTGCGCAATAACGACATCCAGATGGGCAAATTCCGCAACATGGTCGTCAACGACGACTGGGTGGCCATCCACTACGATATCGCCACCATCAACCGGGAGACCGGCGAGACAAAGCCCGGCAGCGTAATGGAATTTGTACAGTTTGAAAACTACGGCGAGGGCCTGGACACCCGCGTGGTGGAGGGCTGGGCCGGCACCAAGGGCAAGGACTACGAGGGTCTGCTGCGCCTGCTGACGCCGGAGGAGCGGGAAGCGCAGGAGCAGGCCAGAGCCGAAATCCTCTCCCGTGAGATCCCAGAGATCGACGTGCTGGCGGTTCGCTACCCGGTCAAGCACCCCACCTCCGTCCGCACGGCCCTGGGTCGCGAGATTCGTCAGCTATGACCAGTGGGAAGCCTGGGCCAGACGCACCCTGTCCGAGGACTTCGTCTGCCATACCGACTTCGGCGACGCAGACCGCGAGCAGTATCTGGAGGCCTCCCGCGTCTGGTTCGATGAGAAGCAGAGCAAGCGCCTCTACTTCGATAACCTTCTTGTGCGCGACAACTGGGCGGCTATCCAGTACTGTATCGTCTACACGGAAAACGGCGTCAAGGAAGACAAGAGCATGATGCAGTTTATGCGCTTCGTGGAAGAGGAAGACGGCGTGAAGCTCGTCGAGTGCTGGAACAAGTAAAGAATCGGCCTTTCCGCTATGGGAAGGCCGTCTTTTATAGCGAAGCAAATATCAGGACATTGAGACTAATATGAATATTTACTGCTCGGTGATTGTTCAATAGAATAGCAATAGAATCCAGCAAGAATGAGGGCAAGAGCAAAATGATCACAAAGCTTCTTTACGTCCCCGAGAACAGAAAAGACATCGTGTAAACGTGATTCACGGAAAACAACGAGAGGAGACCAATATGAAAAATACTGTACGCATCCTTTAAAAAGTCCAGATGGTTCCCGCTGGTGGTCGGGCTTGTGTCGATCGTCTTCGGTATCCTGCTTCTTCTCACGCCGCAGGCGAGGATGGAAAGCATCGCGCTGTTCATCGGCATTGCAATCGCCCTATACGGTTTGTTCTCCGTCGTCGTGGCGATTATGAACCGGGACAATAAAAAGCTGTTCCTGACAGACCTGCTGTTCGGCATCGTTCTTATCGTTCTGGCGATCCTCGTCTTTGCCAATCTCGCCTTGATCGGCAAATATCTCCCCACGCTCGTCGGTTTTCTCATGATCCTGAGCTCCCTGGCGGAGATCGTGCGTTCCTTCAGCCTGAAGAGCGGCGGACTCAAGAGCTGGTGGCTGGGCATCGTGCCGGCCCTTATCGTCCTGATTCTTGGCTTTGTTTTCCTGCTCAAGCCGGGCTTCGTGGGCGCGTCCTTCGGGATCTTCACCGGCATCACCCTAGTCATCAACGGCATTGCCGCCGTCGTCAACTTCTTCCAGCTGAAAAAGTAAGGGCTGTCGGAGCACGGATATGAAGAAAAACATCTGGCGCCGGATCTTTGTCCTCCCGCTCCTCCCCACGCTGCTTGTAATGGCCGCCGCGGCGGGTCTGATGGTGCTTGCCTTTCAATGGCGGCTTTTCGATCTGCGGGGCGCCGCGATCTATATGTTCGCCACTTACGCGCTGATCGTGGCCTGTACGCTCTACGCGCGGCTGATGGATCGCTTCCCGATCCTGAAGCGGATCTTCACGCTCCCGCTGCTGCCCTCGCTGCTGATCATCATTGCCGGCGCGGCTCTGCTGATCTACGTATTCTCGCAGCAATCCTTCGGGATCATCGCCTCGTTTGCGTATCCGCTTTCCGCCTATGCGCTGGTTCTTGCCATCACCAACTACATCCGCATGATGCGTGAGCTCAGCGACTCGGAGCATGAGGTGCGCATCGGCTACGGGAGTCAGAGTACTGTAAAAAGCAAGGCGTTGAGCGGCCTCTTTTCCTCGCTGATGCTGCCGTTCTTCCAGGTTGTCATCATCAGCTTCGGCTATGTGATGACAAAAACCGTAAAGGGTGCGTTCACCGGTAAGATGGGCGGTATCATTTTGGCCATCCTTTCGGTGATCGTCATGCTGCTTATAGTGGTGCTCGGCCCGCTGTTTTTCTGGGTGGGCGTGGCCTGCGTCCTGTGGTGGAGCGGCCAAGTGGTGCGTGGGATCGCCCTGTGTGCCGCGGGCCTTGTCTTTATTGTGCTCTCCGCGCACCTCATTCAGCGCATGACCGAGCGGCAGAAGGAAGCGATCCGGCGGGATTTCAGCCGCTGAGTCATCGGCAGAGTTTATGTAATGTGAAGCCGAAGGGAAACGACCTGCGTCCCCTTCGGCTTTTTTCGTCAGGATCATGACGCAGTGAACACAGTTTTTCTTGCGTTCGGTCGCATTTCCCGTTATTCTTACACTAGACTTCCATTGGGAGGAATCTCACATGTTTAAAATCATCGTCGTTGAGGACGACCGGGAGTTGAACCGGGCGGTCAGCGCCTTTCTGAATCAGAACGGCTATGAGGCTACCGGCTGCCTCAGCGCCAATGAGGCCTACGATGCCTTGTATGGCGGGAACGTGTTTGACCTGATCATTTCGGACATCATGATGCCCGGGGTGGACGGCTTTGAATTTGCCCGCACCATCCGGGAGATGGATAAGAACATCCCCATCCTGTTCATGACGGCGCGGGACGATTTTGCCGCCAAACAGCGGGGCTTTCGGATGGGCATTGACGACTATCTGGTAAAGCCCATCGACCTGGAGGAGCTTCTGCTTCACGTAGAGGCACTGCTAAGAAGGGCCGGGATCTCCACCAGCCGGAAGCTGGAGATCGGCTCTCTTGTCATGGATGCGGATGAGCGCACCGTGACGGTCGCGGGCGAGGATGTTCCGCTGACCATGCGGGAATTCAATCTTCTGTACAAGCTGCTGAGCTATCCGAAGAAGGCCTTTACCCGCAGCCAGCTGATGGATGAATTCTGGGACGGAGAGACCGGCTCCGGCCCCCGCACGGTGGACGTATACATGACGAAGCTCAGGCAGAAGTTTGCTGACTGCGAGGACTTTGAGATCGTGACGGTCCACGGTCTGGGCTATAAGGCGGTGTTGAAATGATGGACGCGAAACGGCAGAAGCGCCGCGCCTTTTGGGGGCTGTTCGGGATCTTCTTCCTGCTGATCGCCTTCGTGCTCACAAGCTCCATGTTCCTGTTTCTGACCTTTCTGGAGCGGGATACCGGGATCGCCTTTACGGCGCAGAACATCGGTCTCGCCGCCCTTGTGACTTTCGGCAATGTCTTTCTGCTCAGTTTGATCTGCACACTTGTGGACACACTGCGCCGCAAGCATACCGTGGAGCGCCCGGTCAAGCGCATTCTCGACGGAGCGGAACAGGTCATGAACGGCGATCTCTCCGTGCAGATCGAGCACGTCAAGGGCGCCGAGACCGGCTTCAACGTCATCATCGACTACTTTAACCGCATGATCCGGGAGCTCGGCGGGATCGAGACCCTGCGCACCGATTTCATTTCCAACGTTTCCCATGAGCTGAAAACGCCGCTTTCCGTCATCCAGAATTACAGTACGCTCCTGCAGCAGCCAGAGCTCTCGAAAGAGGCACGGCTGGACTACGCCCGCACAATAAGCGGAGCAGCCCGCCGTCTTACCGACCTCATCACCAACATTCTCAAGCTCAACAAGCTGGAAAACCAGCAGATTTACCCTGCGAAACAGGTCTATGATCTGGGCGAACAGCTCTGCGAGTGCCTGCTGGGCTTTGAAGACGCATGGGAAAAGAAGGGTCTGGAGATCGAGACGGAAATCGAAGACGGTGTTTCCGTGGAAAGCGATCCGGAGCTTTTGAGCCTGGTGTGGAACAATCTCTTCTCCAACGCCATCAAATTCACCGAGCCGGGCGGCACCGTAGGACTGAAGCTCCGCACAGACGACGACCATGCTGTTGTTGAGATCTCCGACACCGGCTGCGGCATCAGCCAGGAGACCGCCGCGCACATGTTTGAGAAGTTCTATCAGGGCGATACCTCCCATGCCACCCAGGGCAACGGTCTGGGCCTGGCGCTGGTCAAGCGGGTGGTGGATATCGTCGGCGGAGAGATCGACGTGAAGAGCGCGGTCGGAGCAGGCTCCGTCTTCACCGTGCGGCTGAAGAAAACAGCATGAAAAATCTCAGGGAATTGCGCAAAAACGATCGGGTCGTCCGCTTCCTGGACGATCCGATCTATCGAACAAAACTGAATCTCTATGCAGCCACGGTGATGAACCTTCTGTATTCGATCATCAAGTTGGTTTCCGGCATTCTGTACCGCTCTGACTGGCTCGCAGCCTTTGGCCTGTATTTCCTGGTGCTGACCGGTCTGCGGCTTTCGCTGGCAAGCTACTTTCGAAAGAAAGCGCTGGGGACAGATCTAGCCGCGGAATACCGCAGGATCCGATTAACGGGCATCCTCCTGATGCTGATGAATCTGGTGCTGATCGTGATCGTGATCCGGATGATCGCGCACAACGAGTCCAACGAGTATGCCGGCGCCCTGATTTATGCCATGGCCGCCTACGCTTTCTATGCCGTCATTTTTGCCGTCATGAATATTCTCCGCGCCCGCGGCCATGAAAGCCCGGTCTACTATGCGGTCAGAGTTGTCGATCTTACAGCCGCCATGACCGCTATGCTCTCCCTGACGGCTGCGCTGATCGCCCGCTTCGGAGAAAACGGCCCGTTTCGCAGGACAATGCTCGCAATCTGCGGCGCGGCGGTTTGCGGGATCATTCTTTGGATGTCCATGTCGCTGATCTGCAGATCGACAAAGCGGTTGCACGCTTTGGAAAAAACGAGCTATTGAAAACTGTTTTCTTAACAGACGCTCCTTCCTTCTATAGCTATTCGGACGCTCAGAGCAAAAAAGAAACAAAAAATTTCAAAAAGCATTGACACAGACTGTTTCCAGTGATATATTCTTATCGCAGAAACAGTCTGTTCTACTTTGGAGGGAACCCTATGCGCAGGAAAGACGAATCGAAGAAACCGATCATCGCAGATTTCATCAACGCGTTTTATTATGAACACGATAAAGTTCCCAGCGTTCGCGAGATCGTTGAGGGGACTGGAATCCCTCTTTCGACCGTGCACCGCTATCTTGTGGATATGCAGGAAAAAGGCGAGCTGAGTTACAACGGCTATCGCAGCGCGCGCACGAAAGAAATGAGCGAGGTTTCGCCGATTCATGGGATTGCGGTTCTGGGAACAGTCGCCTGCGGCCCCGGCCAGGAAGAGGAGCAGCGATTCATTGAGACGATCCGTATGCCCGAGACGCTGGTGGAAAAGGGAGATTACTTTGCGCTGATTGCCAAGGGCGAAAGCATGATCGGCGCGGGCATCTTCCCCGGAGATTATGTTTTTGTGAAACGCCAGCAGACCGCAAATGAGGGCGATCTTGTCATCGCTCTCTTTGATGGTAAGAATAATTTGAAAAAGCTCGGCTTCGATCCGAAAAACAAAAAGTATATTCTTCACTCCTGCAATCCGGATATAAAAGCTTTTCCAGATATCATCGTAGACGAGTTGCAGATCCAGGGCATCGTGAAAGGCTCGTATCATAAGCATTGATTGTGGAGGACACCGGCAGAAATTGAAAACCACCATTGCAGAAGATCGTCTTCGACTTCCTTCTTTCGATTGCCCCAATCCAAGTTGTACCGCAAAGAACATTGCGTTCGCAGTCAACCGGGAAGCGAAGAACGAATCGGAACTGATCCCTCTGGAATATATTTCAGAAAACATGCCAGCAGATTTCGCAGTCGTCTGTCCGAAGTGCAAGAGCAAATATGTTTTGTACCGTCATCGGGAAACGCCGATCATTCCGATTTATAATCTCCCCCTTTACGGCAGAATCGCCACCTGAACGAACTGAATACTTTGGCATAGTGAGCCGTCCTCCCACCCGTGAATGTGGAAGCAAAGGGCAGGTATCAAGTCCAAAAAGGAATCACGCAGCACGAAAGTTGCGCGTGATCTTTGGCTTGATGCCTGCCCTGTTTTTTATCTGTTTTGCAAAAATTGAATCGCGTCTGAAATGCAAAACTGAAGAGCAAGTATCGACCCGTGGCCCAAAATTCGAGATAGCCGAATTTTTGCCGCGGTCAGAACTTGTTGGGGAGTGCCTTCCCCAAACCCAGCAGAACGAAAGAAACGGTCATTTTTTCTTACACGGAGGTGTTCAAAAATGCGGGGACCGTACGATACGCCCAAGCGCAGTCATGTAATCAAGACGCGCCTGGACGATGATGAATATAAGTTCTTCCTGTTGAAATGCAAGGCCTATGGGATGAATCAATCAGAGATGATCCGCTCGTCTTTGGACAAGCTCGTCATCAATCCCGTGATCAAATTCTCGCCGGTGAACAAGGAGTTTTTATCAAAAGTCGATGAACTCATCACCGAGGGAAAACGCATCGGCAACAATCTCAATCAGATTGCTCGTGCACTCAATTCGGATTCTTTTGATCCCGGTATCACAACAGATATCCGCCGCGCGCTCGGCGATCTGGCGGAATGGAAATACGAAATCCTGCAGGAGGTGGGAAGCGCCATTGGCAACGATCAAACATTTGAGCTCGAAAAACTCGGACCTCGGGGCCGCCGAGCGTTACTTGATCTTTCAGCACGACGAGAGCAGCAACAAGCCGATCCTGGATGCTGACGGCCACCTGATCCCGCGCGAGGATTACCGCATTGATTCTGTTCTCTGCGGCGATGAGGATTTTGCCATTGCCTGCATGAAAACGAATCTTGCCTATAGCAAAAATCTCTCCCGCGGCGATGTGAAGACCCACCATTACATCATCAGTTTTGATCCGAGGGATGCGGAGGAAAACGGATTAACAATGGATCGGGCACAAGCGTTGGGCCTTGAATTTTGCAAAAAGCATTTCCCCGGCCATCAGGCTTTGGTCTGCACGCACCCGGACGGCCACAACAAAAGCGGCAACATTCATGTGCACATTGTCATCAACAGCCTGCGCATCGAGCGTGTGCCCATGATGCCGTACATGGACAAAGCCTGCGACACGCTTCCCGGCATGAAGCACCGCTGCACCGCCGCCGCGCTTCGTTATCTCCGTGCGGAAGTGATGGAAATGTGTCAGCGTGAAGGTCTGTATCAGATCGATTTGCTTAACGGCAGCAAGAACAGAATCACAGAACGCGAGTACTGGGCGCAGAAGCAAGGGCAGAAAAAGCTCGACGAAGAAAACGCCGAGCGGATCGCAAGCGGTGAAGAACCGAAGCAAACGAAGTTTGAAACGGACAAGGCGATCCTGCGAAAACAGATCCGTGCAGCTCTGAAGAAATCCAAAACGCTGGAGGAGTTTTTCGATTTTCTGTTGGAGGATTACGGTGTTGCGGTAAAAGAGAGCCGCGGACGATTCAGCTATCTGACGCCGGATCGCACAAAGCCGATCACGTCCCGCAAGCTGGGCGACGATTTTTCCAAAGAAGCGATCCTCGCCGTCATAGAACAAAATGCATCGCGAACCCTTCCGTCTGTCCGGCAGAGGCCGGACACTTTTGTCACGCCCGCGGTAAAACCCGAAATCGAGAAGCTGATCGATCTGGAAGCGAAACGCGCCGAAGGAAAAGGCGCGGGTTACATCCATTGGGGCAAGACCTTCAATCTGAAAACCATGGCCAAGACGCTGATCTATTTGCAGGAAAACGGTCTGACCGATCTGGACGCGCTCGACGCCGCACTTGCAGAAGTGCATGAAAAAGTAAAGACCAGCCGTTCCGATATAAAAGCGATCGAGGCGGAGCTGAACATGAAAAAGGAATTGCAACGGCATGTCTTGAATGCACGCGCCGGAAAGGATTTGCACACGGAGTACCTAAAGCTGCCGAAGAAAAAGCAGGAGAAGTTTTACGAAGAAAACCGCCCGGCGCTCATGCTCTACGATGCGGCCATGCGGTATTTCAAAGAAAACGGGGTCAAAACGATTCCTACTGTCAAGCGAATCCAGGATGAGATCGAAGATCTGACTTCTGCCAAAAACGCTGGATATACCGAATACCGCGAGAGCCAGAAACGCGAAAAGGAGCTGCAGACCGTCAAGGCCAATATTGAAACAATACTTAGGCAGCAAGAGCCGGAGGTCGTACAGGGGCGCAAAGCGTACGAGCAGGAATTATAGCTCCGGCGTCACGCTTTAGGCATGAAGAAACGCAGCGATCATGCGGCTTTCTCAATGTGATTCTGACTGGGTAATACGATTTGTCCTGTACCCCGGTTTTCCGGGTTTTAGAGCGTGACAGTTTTCAATGTCAGAGGGTTCGGAGTGGAAAAATAGAGCAACAAAAATCCAGAGTTCATGCGATTTCTGCTACACGATTTTGACGCGGGAATACGCTTTCACGTCTGCCCCCGATTTCGGGTTTCTAAACGCTAACAGAGGATAAAAACAGTTCTGGACTAATGATGGTACCATCAAGGAAAAAGGAGAGAACACATGGCAAAAAGAAAGAAGGAAGATCCATATGACCTGTGCACCTGCTATGAGCCGACTGAACCGACGCCGGAAGAATTCATCGATCCCGGCGATCGGGAGCCTACGATTGCAGATACTGCGTTCTATTTAACAGACGAAAACGGCATTGAGTATTATTGCTGCGGAAATACCAAAATCAAGATCACCGAGCATTTCGCAGAAGACGGAAAAAGCATGGGCGAGCTTCTGGAAGACCTCATCATCCGCGAAGCAAAGAAAGCAGCCAAAGATTAACGCTTTAAATCGTTAAATTCCACAATTGAATCTGCCCAACGCTTATAGTATAATTTCATCAGAAAGTATTGTAAGCGTGGGTTGTTTCACACGAAGGAGGCTTACTATTTGAAGCAACCATACAATACCGCACTATACATGAGACTCAGCCGTGATGATGAGAAATACGGCGACAGTGTTTCGATTGAGACGCAAAGAACGATCCTCCGACAGTTCGCAAGCGACAACAATCTCCATGTGGTGGACGAGTATGTCGACGACGGATGGAGCGGGACCAATTTCGAGCGTCCTGACTTCAAGCGCATGATGGACGATGTGGAGGCCGGAAAGATCAACTGCATTGTCACAAAAGACCTTTCCCGTTTTGGCCGTGAGCATGTGATGATGGATTATTATCTGGAATTTATGTTCCCGGAAAAGCACATCCGCTACATCGCCGTCACAGAGAACGAGGACACCGAAAAGGGCCTGAGCGATTTCGTTCCTTTCAAGAACCTGTTCAACGAGTGGTTTGCCAAGGATACCAGTCGAAAGGTAAAGGCCGCATTGAGAGCAAAGCACGCGGCGGGGGAAATAACATCTGCCTATGCTCCGCTTGGATACATGAAGGATCCCCATGAAAAAAACAAGATCGTGATCGACGAGGAAACCCGGTGGGTCATTGAAAAGATTTTCGATCTTGCTGCCCATGGCTGCGGCGCGGCCAAGATCGCCCGGGTGCTGTATGACGAAAAGGTTCCGACTCCTGCCTATTGGAAATACATGCGCCACGGAAAATTCAGTTATGTCTTCATGGATGCGCCACCAGACAAAGCGTACTCCTGGTCTTTGGCAATCATCAGAAACATCCTGAAAGATGAGACCTACATCGGCAACACGATCCACTACAAGCAGTCGACCGTATCCTATAAGAACAAGAAAATCGTTCAGAGGCCAGAAGAAGAGTGGGTCCGCATAGAAAATACGCACGAGCCGATCATTTCCAGGGATGTGTTTGATCAGGTGCAGGAGCAATCTGCCACCCGACGCAGGATGCAGAAGGATGCGACAACGCAAATCTTTGCCGGTCTGCTCAAGTGTGCCGACTGCGGATGGTCGATGACTTTTGGTCGGAACGCTAACGCAAACAATCCTTTTGGCTACTACGTTTGCGGGAGGAATCGGGCATATCGCTACAAGGACGGAGAGTGTACCAGGCACTATCTTCGGTACGATGTGCTGTACGCCTACGTTTTGGAACGAATCCAACATTGGGCTAAACGAGCCAAGACGGATGAAAACAGACTCCTTGAGGATTTACTCAAGTCCGGAGATCGGGAACGCGCCGCCGCGGTCAAGAAACAGACAGCCGAGCTGAAAAAGGCGGAAAAGCGCAAGGCCGAGCTGGACAACATGTTCGCCAAGATGTACGAGGATTGGGCTGCAAGTCGCATCACGGAAAACAACTTCAATATGCTCTCTCAGAGGTATCAGAAGGAGCAGGAAGAGCAGGAGCAGAAAATTCAGGACTGCAAGACCAAACTGGCCGCCGGACAGCAGACGGTTGAGGACGCCCAGAAGTGGGTCGAGCTGATCAAGCAGATCGGCGTTCCCAAGGAGCTGACCGCAGAGCTTCTGAACACTCTGATCGAGAAGATCATCGTCCATGAAGCAACGGAAGACGACTTCGGCTTCCGACAGCAGGAAATCGAAATCATCTTCCGTTTTGTTGGCAAGATCGATTGAAATGAAAAAAGTATCCTTAACTAAAGGAATGGAGG